>NZ_JBHXNP010000005.1:60675-173933 GCF_042719495.1 Streptomyces sp. NPDC058525 | reverse complement strand
GTCCGCGAACCGGCCTCACCCGGACCACCGACCGCGACCTGAACCCGCACACCACCCTGCTCCGGCACCACCAACGGCACCTCGACCGACAGCTGTTCCAGAACGCCGCACCCGGCCTCGTCACCCGCCCGCACCGCCAGCTCCACCAGCCCGGTGGCCGGGAGGAGCGCAACGCCGCCGATCGTGTGATCGGCCAGCCACGGGTGGGACCGCAGCGAGAGCCGCGAGGTGAAGACGAGCCCGTCGGACTGCGGCAGCTGCACGACCGCGCCCAGCATCGGGTGGTCGGCCGTCACCTGCCCCAGGGAGGCCGCGTCGGTGGCCGACTCGGCCAACTGGAGCCAGTAGTGCTGGTGGTCGAAGGCGTACGTCGGCAGCTCCACGCGCCGGGCCGCCGCCGTCTGCGGGAGCACGGCCTTCCAGTCCAGCGCGATGCCGCGGACGTACAGCTCGGCCATCGAGGCGAGCAGGCGGCGCAGGCCGCCGTCCTCGCGGCGCAGCGAACCGGTCACCACGACATCGGCGTCGGTGGTGTCGACGGTCTCGGTGATCGGCTGGACCAGCACCGGGTGGGCACTGACCTCGACGAACACCCCGTGCCCCTGACCGAGCAGGTCGGCCACGGCCGGACCGAAGCCCACCTGGCCGCGCAGGTTCCGGTACCAGTAGTCACCGTCCAGGACCCCGGCGTCCGCCACCCAACCGCCGTTCACGGTCGAGAAGAACGGCACCTGCGGGGCCTGAGCATGGATCCCGGCCAGCGTCTCGGCGAGCGCCTCGCGAATGTCCTCGACGTGCCGGGTGTGCGAGGCGTAGTCCACCGCGACCCGACGCACCCGAACACCATCGGCAGCCAAGGCCTCCAGGGCCTCGTCCAGCGCCTCGGCATCACCCGCGATGACCACCGACGACGGCCCGTTGACCGCCGCGACCTCAACCCGGTCGGCCCACGGCTCGATCCGCGCGACCGCCTCGGCCTCACTGAGCGCGACCGAGGCCATACCGCCCCGACCGGCCAGGTCCTTGGCGATCGCCTGGCTGCGCAACGCCACGACCCGTGCCGCATCCTCCAGCGAGAGCGCACCGGCCACACACGCGGCCGCGATCTCACCCTGTGAATGACCCAGCACCGCATCCGGCTTGACACCCACAGACGACCACACGGCCGCCAGACCCACCATCACCGCGAAACTCGCGGGCTGGAGGACGTCGACCCGCTCCATCAGCTCCGGGTCGGTCTCGCCGCGCAGCACATCGATCAGCGACCAGTCCACGAACGGCTCCAGGGCCGCCGCGCACTCCGTGATCCGCTCCGCGAACACCGGCGAGGCGTCCAGCAGTTCACGGCCCATACCGGCCCACTGCGAACCCTGGCCCGGGAACACCCACACGACCCTGCCCGGAGCACCCGAGCCCGCGCTGCCGGAGACGGCAGCGGCCGAGCCCTCGCCGCGGGCCAGCGCCCGCAGCGCGGCCAGCGCCTCGTCGCCCGAGTCGGCGACGACGACCGCACGCTCGCCGAAGACCGTACGGTCCGTCAGCAGCGCCCCGGCCACATCCGCGAGCGACACCGCGTCGGCGCCCTCGGCACCCTCGATGAACTCCGCCAGCCGCCCGGCCTGGCCGGCCAGCGAACCGGCGCTGCGCGCCGACACCACCAGCGGCACGACACCGGCGGGCGCCTGCTCTTCGGTGAAGGCGGCGGTGGCGGCCTCGGCCGGCGCCTCCTCAAGGATCAGGTGCGCGTTCGTCCCGCTGATGCCGAAGGACGAGACGCCGACCCGGCGCGGGCGCCCGCCCCGCGGCCAGTCCCGGGCCTCGGTGAGCAGCTCGATGTCGCCCTCGGACCAGTCCACCTTCTTTGAAGGCTCGTCCGCGTGCAGCGTGGCGGGCATGACCCCGTGTCGCAGCGCCTGCACCATCTTGATCACACCGGCGACGCCGGCGGCGGCCTGCGTGTGGCCGATGTTCGACTTGAGGGAGCCCAGCCACAGCGGCTGCTCCGGGTCCCGGCCCTGGCCGTACGTGGCCAGCAGCGCCTGCGCTTCGATCGGGTCGCCCAGCGCGGTGCCGGTGCCGTGACCCTCGACCACGTCGACTTCGGACGCGGCGAGACCCGCGCTGTCGAGGGCCTTGCGGATGACCCGCTGCTGCGAGGGGCCGTTCGGGGCGGTCAGGCCGTTGGAGGCGCCGTCCTGGTTGACGGCGCTGCCGCGCAGCACCGCCAGCACGTGGTGGCCGCGCTCGCGCGCCACCGACAGCCGCTCCAGCACCACCAGGGCGACGCCCTCGGACAGCACCGTGCCGTCCGCGCCGTCCCCGTACGCCTTGCACCGGCCGTCGCCGGCCAGGCCGCGCTGCCGCGACATGCCGAGGACTCCGATCGGCGAGCCCATGACGGCGACACCGCCGGCCAGCGCCATGGAGCACTCGCCCTGGCGCAGTGCCTGCGCCGCGAGGTGCATGGCCACCAGCGAGGAGGAGCAGGCCGTGTCCACGGTGACCGCCGGACCCTCGAAGCCGAAGGCGTACGAGACGCGGCCGGAGGCCACGCTGCCCGCCGTGGCGGTCGTGACGAAGCCTTCGAGCTCCGCGGGCACGTTGGTGAGGGATTCGACGTAGTCGTGGATGGAGACGCCGGAGAAGACGCCGATGTTGCTGCCCTGCGCCGCGGTCGGGTCGATGCCCGCCCGCTCCAGCGCCTCCCAGGACGCCTCCAGCAGCAGGCGCTGCTGCGGGTCCATGGCGAGGGCCTCGTTCGGCGAGATGCCGAAGAAGCCCGCGTCGAACTGCGCGGCCTCGTGGAGGAATCCGCCCTTGGTGGTGTAGGAGGTGCCCGCGCTGTCGGGGTTCGGGTCGTACAGGCCGTCCAGGTCCCAGCCTCGGTCGTCGGGGAAGGCCGTCATGCCCTCGCGGCGTTCCTGGAGAAGCTGCCACAGGTCCTCGGGGCCGGCGACGCCGCCCGGCAGCCGGCAGGCCATGCCGACGATCGCGATCGGCTCGTCGGGGTCGGCGGCGGCGACCGCCGCGGCCGCGGCGGGGGTGGTGCCGTCCGCCGCTTCGCCGAGCTCCTCGCGCAGGTGACGGGCGAGGACCACCGGGGTGGGGTAGTCGAAGATCAGCGTGGCCGGGAGCTTCACGCCGGTCGCCGCGCTCAGCCGGTTCCGCAGCTCGACGGCGGTCAGCGAGTCGAAGCCGATGTCGCTGAAACCGCGCGTGCCCTGGGCCAGTTCGGGGCCGCTGAAGCCCAGTACGGCGCTCGCCTCGTCCTGGACGATGGTCAGCAGGATGCTCTCCTGCTCGGCCTGGGGCAGCCCGGCGAGGCGGCGGACCAGTCCGCTGCTGTCACCGGCGGCCGCCCGTGCCGTGCGCCGGCCCGCGCGGACCAGGCCGCGCAGCAGGTGCGGGACTCCCCCGCCGGCCGCCGCCTGGCTCCGCATGGTCTTCAGGTCCAGCTTGATCGGGACCAGCAGGGCCTGGTCGGCGTGCAGGCCGACGTCGAGGATGTGCAGGCCCTCGGCCGGCGTCATCGCCAGTACGCCGCCACGGCTCATGCGGGCCTGGTCGACGGCGCTGAGGTGGGCGGTCAGGCCGTTGGTCTGCTCCCACAGGCCCCAGGCGAGCGAGAGGCCCGGCAGGCCCGCCGCGCGGCGGCCGGCCATCAGGCCGTCGAGGAAGGCGTTCGCCGCCGCGTAGTTGCCCTGGCCGGCCGAGCCCATGAGGGAGGCGGCGGAGGAGAAGACGACGAACGCGTCGAGGTCCAGGCCGCGGGTCAGCTCGTCGAGGTGGCGCACCGCGTCCACCTTCGGCGCGAAGACGCCGGCCAGCCGCTCCGGGGTGAGGGTCGCGATGACACCGTCGTCCAGCACGCCGGCCATGTGCACCACACCGGTCAGGGGGTGCTCGGCGGGTACCGAGGCCAGCAGGGCCTCGACCTGGCCGCGGTCGGACACGTCGCAGGCCGCCACCGCTACGGCAGCACCGTGCTCGGTGAGTTCGGCGACCAGCTCGGCCACGCCCTCGGCGGCCGTACCGCGGCGGCTGGCGAGCAGCAGGTGCCGTACGCCGTGCCGGGTGACGAGGTGACGGGCCACGAGTGCGCCGAGCGCGCCGGTGCCGCCCGTGACCAGGACGGTCCCTTCGGCTCCGAACACCGCGGGGACGTCCGGGACTTCGCCGCCGGCCCGGACGAGCCGGGGGGCGGAGAGGGCGGTGCCGCGGACCGCGACCTGCGGCTCGCCGCCGGCCAATACCGGACCCAGGACCGTGCGCAGGGCGGCTTCCGCCGTGTCGGCGGACGCCGGGTCGGTGTCGATCAGGATGATGCGGTCGGGGTTCTCGGCCTGCGCGGCGCGCACCAGACCCCACACGGCCGAGCCGGCCGGGTCGGTGACCGTGCCGTCGCCGGCGGGGACCGCGCCGCGGGTCAGGACGACCAGCCGCGACTCCTCCAGCCCCGTCGAGGCGAGCCACGCCTGGACGACGTCCAGCACGCGGGAGGTCAGGGCGAGTACGGCGTCCTCGCCGTCGGCTCCGGCCACGGCCCGCAGGACGGCCACCGCGGGGGCGGCGGCGCTCCCGGCCAGGGCCGGCACGTCGGCGGCGGCGGACACCGGCGCCCACGAAGGCGCGGGCTCCGAGCCCTGGGCGGCGGGCAGCTCGGCCCACTCCACCCCGAACAGGGAGTCGCGGCTCTCGTCTCCGGCCGCGGCGCCCAACTGGTCGGTGGACACGGGCAGGGACACCAGCGAGTCCATGGTCAGGACCATGTCGCCGGTCTCGTCGGCGGCCTGGAACGACAGCGCGTCCGGGCCGCAGGGGGCGACGCGCACCCGCAGTGCGGAGGCACCGACGGCGTGCAGCAGCAGCCCGTTCCACGCGAACGGCAGCACCTGGCGGTCGTCGTCCGGGTTGGCGAAGGCGTTGGTGTGCAGCGCGGCGTCCAGCAGCGCCGGGTGCATGCCGTACTTGCCGGCTTCCTCGCGCTGCTCCTCGGGCAGGACGGCCTCGGCGAAGACCTCGTCGCCGCGGCGCCACACCGCCCGCAGGCCCTGGAACGCCGAGCCGTAGGCGTAGCCGCGCTCGAGGAGGTCGGTGTAGAAGGTCCCGATCTCGATCGGCTCCGCGCCCTGCGGCGGCCACGCGGCGAAGTCGAACGCCTTCACCGGGGCCCGCTTCGCCGAGGACTCGCCGAGCAGTCCGGTGGCGTGCCGCGTCCAGTCGCTCGTACCGCCCTCACCGGCGGCGTCCTCGCGCTGGGAGTACACGTCCACGGTGCGCGATCCGGTCGCGTTCGGGCTGCCGACCGCGACCTGCAGCCGTACCCCGCCCTGCTCGGGCAGGACCAGCGGTGCCTCGATGACGAGCTCTTCGAGGACTCCGTATCCGAACTCGTCGCCGGCGCGGACCGCGAGGTCGACGTACATCGTGCCGGGGATGATGACCACGCCGCCGATGGCGTGACCGGCGAGCCACGGGTGGGTGCGCAGCGACAGACGCGAGGTGAAGACCAGGCCGTCGGACTGCGGCAGTTGCACCACCGCGCCCAGCAGCGGGTGGTCGGCGCCGGTGAGACCGAGCGACGCCGCGTCGGTGACGGAGCCGCCCATCTCGATCCAGTAGTGCTGGTGGTCGAAGGCGTACGTCGGCAGGTCCACGCGCCGGGCGGCGGCTCCGCCGGGCAGGACCGGGGTCCAGTCCAGTGCGACACCGCGGACGAACAGCTCGGCCATCGAGGCGTACAGGCGGCGCGGGCCGCCGTCCTCGCGGCGCAGCGAACCGGTCACGACCACATCGGTGGCGGTGTCGGCCTTGTCGACGGCCTCGGTGATCGGCTGGACCAGCACCGGGTGCGCGCTGACCTCGACGAACACGCCGTGGCCCTGCTCGATCAGCTCGGCCACGGCCGGGCCGAAGCGGACCTGGCCGCGCAGGTTGCGGTACCAGTACGCGGCGTCGAGGACGTCGGCGTCCTCGACCCAGGTGCCAGTGACGGTGGAGTAGAACGGGATCTTCGGGGCCTGCGCGCCGACTCCGGCCAGTGCCTCGGCGAGCGCGTCGCGGATGTCCTCGACGTGCCGGGTGTGCGAGGCGTAGTCCACGGCGACGCGGCGGATCCGGACGCCCTGGTCCTCGAGGGCGTCGAGCGCGTCGTCCAGTGCCTCGGCGTCTCCGGCGATGACCACGGAGGACGGCCCGTTGACGGCGGCGACCTCGACCCGGTCCGCCCAGCGCTCCAGGCGGGCGACGGCCTCATCCTCGGTCAGCGCGACCGAGGCCATGCCGCCGCGGCCGGCGAGCTGCCCGGCGATGGCCTGGCTGCGCAGGGTGACCACGCGGGCGGCGTCCTCCAGGGAGAGCGCACCCGAGACGCAGGCGGCGGCTATCTCGCCCTGGGAGTGGCCGAGGACCGCGTCGGGCTCGACGCCGACGGACGACCACACGGCGGCCAGTCCGACCATCACGGCGAAGCTGGCCGGCTGGAGGACGTCGACCCGGTCGAGGAGTTCGGGCGCGGCGTCGCCGCGCAGCACGTCGATCAGGGACCAGTCGACCCAGCGCTCCAGCGCGGCTGCGCACTCGGCGATCCGGGCGGCGAACACCGGGGAGGAGTCGAGCAGTTCACGGCCCATGCCGGCCCACTGCGAGCCCTGGCCGGGGAACACCCAGACGACCTTGCCCGGGGTGCCCGAACCGGCCACCACGCCGGGCGCGTTCTCGCCGCGCGCCAGGGCCTGGAGCCCGGCCAGCGCCTCCTCGTGCGAACCGGCGAGCACCACCGCGCGCTCGCCGAGTACGGCGCGGCCCGCGACGAGCGTCCCGGCCACGTCGGCCAGCGGCACCTCGGCGGCGTCCTCGACGAACGCCGCCAGCCGGCCGGCTTGCGCCGACAGCGAGGTGGCGGTCCCGGCCGACACGACGAGCGGCACCACGCCGGAGGGCTGCGCCGCCCGGTCCGTGGCGGGCTCCGCGTCCTCGGCGGGCGCCTCTTCGAGGATCATGTGCGCGTTCGTGCCGCTGGCTCCGAAGGCGGAGATGCCGGCCCGGCGCGGACGGCCGGTCTCCGGCCACGCGCGGGACTCGGTGAGCAGCTCGACCGCGCCCGCCGACCAGTCGACCTGGGGGGTGGGCGCGTCCACGTTGAGGGTCTTGGGGAGGGTCTTGTGGCGCAGCGCCTGGACCATGTTGATCACGGCGGCCACGCCGGACGCCGCCTGCGTGTGCCCGATGACGGACTTGACCGAGCCGAGCCACAGCGGCTGCTGCGGGTCGCGGCCCTGGCCGTAGGTGGCCAGCAGCGCCTGCGCCTCGATCGGGTCGCCGAGCACGGTGCCCGTGCCGTGGCCCTCGACCGCGTCCACGTCGGACGGGGAGAGGCCGGCGCTGTCGAGGGCCTTGCGGATGACGCGCTGCTGCGAGGGGCCGTTGGGGGCGGTCAGGCCGTTGGACGCGCCGTCCTGGTTCACGGCGCTGCCGCAGATGACGGCCAGGACCTGGTGTCCGCGCTCGCGCGCCACCGAGAGCCGCTCCAGCAGGACCACGCCGACGCCCTCGGCCCAGCCGGAGCCGTCGGCGCCGGCGGCGTAGGACTTGCAGCGCCCGTCGAAGGCGAGGGCGCGCTGGCGCGCGAAGCCGACGAACCCGCCGGGGGTCGCCATGACCGTGGAGCCGCCCGCGAGGGCCATCGAGCACTCGCCCCGGCGCAGCGCCTGCGCGGCGAGGTGGATCGCGACGAGCGAGGAGGAGCACATGGTGTCGACCGTCACCGCGGGCCCTTCGAGCCCGAGGGTGTAGGAGACGCGCCCGGAGGCGACGCCGCCGGCGGTGCCGAGGGCGCGCTCCAGGCTGAGGTAGCCCTCGAACCCGCTGAGGTCCGGCGCGTAGTCCTGGTGGACGACTCCGGCGAACATGCCGATGTCGCTGCCGCGGACCGAGTGGGGGTCGATGCCGGCCCGCTCGAAGGTCTCCCAGGACACCTCGAGCAGCTGGCGCTGCTGGGGGTCCATGGCCAGGGCCTCGCGCGGCGAGATCCCGAAGAACCCGGCGTCGAACTGGGCCGCGTCGTGCAGGAAGGCGCCCTCGCGGACGTACGTCGTACCCGGGTTGTCGGGGTCCGGGTGGTAGAGGCCCTCGACGTCCCAGCCGCGGTCCTCGGGGAAGGTGGAGTAGACGTCGGCGCCCTCGGACACCACCCGCCAGAAGTCCTCCGGGCCGCGGATCCCGCCGGCGTAGCGGCAGGCCATGGACACGATCGCGATGGGCTCAGAGGCTGCCGCGACGAGTGTGCTGTTCTCCTGCTGAAGCCGGGCGTTCTCCTTCAGCGAGGCACGCAGTGCCTCAACGACCTGCTGGTCGGGCGCCGACATATCCATCCTCCACGATTCGTTCACAGGCGATCAGCTCGTCTTGCCCAGGGCCCGTTGCACCAGATCGGCAACGTCCATGGCGTCGATCAGTTCCACGTCGGCGGCTGCCGCCGACGGTTCCGCTTCCGGCGCGTCCGCATCCGCGTCCGCGTCCGCCTCGGCGAGGCCGAGGAGGGTGTCCAGTACGCCGGCCTCCTTGAACCGGGCGAACGGAACGGACGCCAGGATCTGCCTGAGTTCGTCCTCCCGCCCGTCCAGGCCGTCGTCGGCCTCCCGGAGGAGTTCGTCGCGCAGGTAGCCGACCAGCGCTTCCGGCGTGGGGTAGTCGAAGATCAGCGTTGCGGGCAGCTTCAGTCCGGTGGCCCCGTTCAGGCTGTTGCGCAGGTTGACGGCGGCGAGCGAGTCGAAGCCGACCTCCTGGAACGCCTGGCGCGGGCCGATGCCCTCCGCCCCGCTGTGGCCGAGGACCGTCGAGGCGTGGCCGCGTACCAGCCGGAGCAGGATGCGGTTCTGCTCGGTCTCCGCGACCCCCCGCAGGGAGTCGGCGAGGGACGAGGCGGCCTCGCTGCTCTCGCCGTCGCCCTGCAGCGCCTGGAGCGCTTGCCTCGCCTCGGGCAGGTCGGCGAACAGGGGGCTGGTGCGGACCGAGGTGAACGCGGGGATGAAAGCGCCCCAGTCCATGTCGGCCACGGCCACGAACTTCTCGTTGCCCCGCACCGCCTGCACCATCGCGGTCACCGCCAACTGCGGGCCCATGGGCAGGACACCGCGGCGCCGGAGCTGGGCGAGGGCGGCCTCGTCCATGCCCACGCCGATCTGGTCGAGGGCGCCCCAGGCGATCGAGGTCGCCCGCAGCCCGCGGGCCCGGCGCCACTCGATGAGCGCGTCCAGCACGGCGTTCGCCGCTCCGGACGGGCCCTGCCCGCCGCCGCCCCACACGCCCGCGATCGAGGAGAACACGACGAACGCGTCGAGCGGCGTGCTCTCGAACAGCCCGTCCAGCCATACGGCCGTGTCCACCTTGGCCGCGAACACCCCGGCGAGGTCGTCCACTGCGGTGTCGTCGATCGAGCTGGTCTGCTGGACGTCGGCGGCGTGCACCACGGCCGTGACCGGCTGCCCGGCGGCCGTCGCATCGACCAGCCGCGCGATCGCCTCCCGGTCGGAGTCCGCACAGGACTCCACCGTGGTGGCGACGCCCAGCCCGGCCAGTTCGGCCCGCAGCTCCGGCACGCTCAGCTCGGTGGCCTGCGCGGTGGTCGTGACGAGGAGCCGTTCGACGCCGGCCTGGGCGAGCCAGACCGAGACGTGCTTGCCCAGTCCCTCGGCGCCGCCGGTCACCAGGACCGTGCCGCGCGGCTGCCAGCCGCTGTCGCCGGTGGACTCCGGTACCGGCTTGCGCACCAGCCGCCGGGTGTACACGCCCGACCGCCGGACCGCGAGCTGGTCCTCACCGGCGGCGGAGTTGAGCACTCCGAGCAGGTACTGGGCCGTGCGCGGGTCGGTCACGGCCGGCAGGTCGACCAGACCGCCCCAGCGGTCGAGCCGTTCCAGGGCGGCGGCCCGGCCGAGGCCCCACAGCGAAGCCTGCACCGGTGAGGTGAGGGTGTCGTGGATGCCGATGTTCACCGCGCCCCTGGTCAGGCACCACAGCGGCTGCGTGACGAGGTTGTCGCCCAGGGCCTGGATCAGCGCGAGCGTCGAGGCGGTGACCGCGGTCGGGTCCTGCCGGCCGCCGCCCGTCTGCTGGTCCACGGCGAGCAGGGACAGCACACCGGTCAGGTCCTGGCCTGCCAGGACCTCGGCCAGCCGCTCCGCGAGCCGCTTGCGGGTGCGGTCGGACTCGCCGACCTCCAGCAGGACGGTGCCGAGTCCGAGACCGGTCAGCTCCGCCAGGAGGGCGTCGGTCGCACCGCCCTGTGCGCGCTCGGCCGGTACGACGACCAGCCAGCGGCCGCCCGGTACACCGGCGGCCTCGCGCTCGAGCGGCTGCCAGGTGACGTGGTAGCGCAGCTTCTCCGCCGTCGACCGCTCGCGGCGCCTTCCGCGCCACTCGGCGAGTACGGGAACCACGGTGCCCAGGGCGCTGCGTTCGTCGGTCGACGCCATCTCCAGCAGTTCGCCGAGGGAGTCCAGGTCAGCCTGCTCGACCGCGGCCCAGAAGTCGGAGTCCGCGCCCTCGGCCGCGTCGGCCGCCCCGGCGGCCGCTTCGGCCTCCTGGAGCCAGTAGCGCTGGCGGTCGAAGGCGTACGTCGGCAGCTCCACGCGCCGGGAAGCCGCGGCCAGCGGCAGGACACCGGTCCAGTCCACGGCCACTCCGCGGACGAACAGCTCGGCCATCGAGGCCAGCAGGCGGCGCAGGCCGCCGTCCTCGCGCCGCAGCGAACCGGTGATCACCGCGTCGGTGTCGGTGGTGTCGGCGGTCTCGGTGATCGGCTGGACCAGCACCGGGTGGGCGCTGACCTCGACGAACACCCCGTGGCCCTGGCCCATCAGGTCGGCGACGGCCGGACCGAAGCCCACCTGGCCCCGCAGGTTGCGGTACCAGTACCCGCCGTCGAGGACGCCCGCGTCCTCCACCCAGGTGCCGGTCGTGGTGGAGTAGAACGGAACCTTCGGCGCCTGTGCGTCGATCCCGGCCAGTGCTTCGGCCAGCGTCTCGCGCACGTCCTCGACGTGCCGGGTGTGCGAGGCGTAGTCCACGGCGACCCGGCGGACCCGGACGCCCTCGGCGGACAGCGCCGCCAGGGCCTCGTCCAGCGCCTGCGCGTCACCGGCGACCACCACGGAGGACGGCCCGTTGACGGCGGCCACCTCCACGCGGTCCGCCCACGGCTCCAGACGGGCGACCGCCGCGTCCGCGCTCAGCGCGACCGAGGCCATGCCGCCGCGCCCGGCCAGGTCCTTGGCGATGACCTGGCTGCGCAGTGCGACCACGCGCGCCGCGTCGTCCAGCGACAGCGCCCCGGCCACGCAGGCGGCGGCGATCTCGCCCTGGGAGTGGCCGAGCACCGCGCCCGGCTCGACTCCCACGGAGCGCCACACGGCTGCCAGGCCCACCATCACGGCGAAGCTGGCGGGCTGGAGGACGTCGACCCGCTCGATGAGCTCGGGCTCGGTCTCCCCGCGCAGCACGTCGATCAGCGACCAGTCCACGAACGGGGCCAGAGCCTCCGCGCATGCGGCGATCCGCTCGGCGAACACCGGGGAGGAGTCCAGCAGTTCACGGCCCATGCCCGCCCACTGCGAACCCTGGCCCGGGAACACCCAGACCACCTTGCCGGGCTTGCCCGAGCCGGCGCTGCCGGACACCACACCGGGGGCGCTCTCGCCCCGGGCCAGTGCCTTCAGCCCGGCCAGCGCCTCCTCGTCCGAGCCGGCCACGACGACCGCACGCTCGCCCAGCACCGCACGGCCCGAGACCAGCGCCCCGGCCACCGCCGCCAGCGGAGCCTCCTCGGCGCCCTCGACGCCCTCGACGAACGCCGCGAGCCGCCCGGCCTGGCCGGCCAGCGAACCGGCGCTGCGCGCGGAGACCACCAACGGCACGGCACCGGTGGGCGCGTGCTCCTCGGAGGCGGTCTGCGCCTCCTCGGCGGGCGCCTGCTCCAGGATCAGGTGCGCGTTCGTACCGCTGGCTCCGAAGGAGGAGACCGCGGCCCGGCGCGGACGGCCGGTCTCCGGCCAGTCCCGCGCTTCGGTCAGCAGCTCCACCGCACCCGCAGACCAGTCCACCTGGCCCGTGGGCTCCTCCACGTGCAGCGTGGCGGGCATGAGCCCGTGCTGCATCGCCATGACCATCTTGATCACACCGGCCACGCCCGCGGCGGCCTGCGTGTGACCGATGTTCGACTTCAGCGAGCCCAGCCACAGCGGCTGCTGCGGATCCCGGCCCTGGCCGTACGTGGCCAGCAGCGCCTGCGCTTCGATCGGGTCGCCCAGCGCGGTGCCGGTCCCGTGCGCCTCCACGAGGTCCACGTCCGCCGGGGTGAGTCCCGCCGTGTCCAGCGCCTTGCGGATGACCCGCTGCTGCGAGGGGCCGTTCGGGGCGGTCAGGCCGTTCGAGGCACCGTCCTGGTTGACCGCGCTGCCGCGCAGCACCGCCAGCACCCGGTGACCGCGCTCACGCGCCACCGACAGCCGCTCCAACACCACCACACCGACACCCTCGGCCCAGCCGGTGCCGTCGGCAGCCGACGAGAACGCCTTGCACCGGCCGTCGGCCGAAAGGCCGCGCTGGCGCGAGAACTCCATGAAGGCGTCCGGGCTGGCCATCACCGTCGCACCGCCGGCCAGCGCCATCGAGCACTCGCCCTGGCGCAGCGACTGCGCCGCCAGGTGCATGGCCACGAGCGAGGAGGAGCACGCCGTGTCCACCGTGACCGCCGGGCCCTCGAAACCGAACACGTACGACACGCGGCCCGAGGCCACGCTGGCCGCCGTACCGGTCATCAGGTAGCCCTGGACGTCCTCGGGGACCTGGTGGAGCCGCGTCACGTAGTCGTGGTGGACGATTCCGGTGAAGACGCCGATGTCACGGCCCCGGACGGACAGCGGGTCGATGCCGGCCCGCTCCAGCGCCTCCCAGGAGGTCTCCAGCAGCAGCCGCTGCTGGGGGTCCATGGCCAGCGCCTCGCGCGGGGAGATCCCGAAGAGCCCGGCGTCGAACTGCGCGGCCTCGTGGAGGAACCCGCCCGAGCGGGTGTAGCTGGTGCCCGGGTGGGCCGGGTCGGGGTGGTAGAGCCCTTCGAGGTCCCAGTCGCGGTCGAGGGGGAAGCCGGACACCGCGTCCCGCTGCTCCACCACGAGCTTCCACAGCTCCTCGGGGCTGTCCGCGCCGCCCGGCAGGCGGCTGCTCATCGCGACGATCGCGATCGGCTCGTCGGAGACCGACGACGCCGCGGCCGGGGCCGACGGCTCCGCCTGCTCGCCGAGCAGTTCGGCCCGCAGGTGGTCCGTGAGGACCGCCGGATTCGGGTAGTCGAAGACCAGCGTGGCGGGCAGGTTCAGCCCGGTGAGGTCACGCATGCGGTTGCAGAACTTGACCGCGGTGAGCGAGTCGAAGCCGAGGCTCTTGAAGGACTGGTCCGCGTCGAAGCCGTCCGCGTCGCGGTGGCCGAGGACGAGCGCGGTGCACTCCCGGACCACGTCCAGCAGCACCCGGTGCTGCTCCGCGGCCGGCAGCCCGGCCAGCCGGCCGGCGAGCGCGTCGCCGGCGCCCTCGCCGCGCGCCACCACGCGCCGGGTCAGGGCGGCGGAGGCCGTCTGCCGCGGTTCGGCAGCGGCAGTGGCGGTGTCCTGACCGGGCGCAGCGGCGGGCTCTTCGGCGCCGTCCGCGGTGACGGACTCCAGCGCCAACGGGCCCAGGATCGCTACGGGTTCACCGGCCGCGTCCGCGAGTTCGAGCAGGTGGCGGCCGTCCTCGGCCGGGGTGATCCGCAGCCGCAGCGAGGCGGCGCCTTCCGCGTACACGGCCAGGCCGGCGCCGGCGGTCAGGTCGCGGTGGCCCGCGCCGGCCGCCGTACGGTCCGCAGCCGTACGGGAGTCCAGTACGCGCAGCGCGGTGTCGACGAGCCCCGGGTGCAGGGCGAACCGGGCCGCCCCGTCCGCCGGTTCCTCCGCGAGCGCGATCTCCGCGAAGATCTGCCCGTCGCGCTGCCACACGCGGGGCGCACCCGGGAGGAGCGCGTCGCTGTCGGCGGGCACGGACCAGGTCCGCAGGTCGAAGGCCGGCTGCGGCATGCCGGGGACCAGCTCGGCTCGGGCGTGGCAGGTCCAGGGCGCCTGCTCCGGGTCGAGGGGCCGGGCGTGGACGGCGGCCCGTCGGCGGCCGTCCGTACCGGGACCGTCCACCGACACCCGGATCTGGGCGCTGCCGTGCTCCGGCAGCGTCAACGGCGCCTCGACGGTGATCTGTTCGAGGCTTCCGCAGCCCACCTCGTCGGCGGCCCTGACGATCATCTCCAGGAGCGCGGCGGCCGGGACCCGGGTGGTGCCGTCCGCGGCCATCCGGCCGGCGAACCGGCTCCGGCCGCGCGCCGACAGCTGTCCGGTGAGGACGACGCCGTGGTCGCCCTCGTCGCCGGGCATGTCGATGACGGTGCCGAGCAGCGGGTGCCGGGCGCCGGTGGCGCCGAGGGCCTCCGCGCCGCCCGCCGGGGTCTCGTCGTTCTCGACCCAGTACCTCTGGTGCTGGAACGCGTAGGTGGGCAGGTCGGTGCCGGCCGCCGTGGCCGGGGTCCCGAGCAGGGCCGGCCAGTCCAGGTCCGTACCGCGCACGTGCAGGTGCGCGAGTGCGGTCATGACGTCGGCGGCCTCCGCGCCGTTCTTGCGCAGGGTGGCGATGCAGCTCTGCTCCGGTGCGCCGAGCGTGCCGAGCGCCATCGCGGCGAGGGCGCCGCCCGGGCCGATCTCGAGGAACGTCGTCGCTCCCTGGCCGCTCAGCGCGGTGACGGCGTCGCTGAAGCGCACCGCGTTCCGTACCTGGTCCACCCAGTACTCGGGGTCGCCCAGCTGCCCGTCCCGGACGAGTTCGCCCGTCAGGGTCGAGACGACGGGGAGTGCACCCGGCCGGTAGGTCAGGCTCCGCGCGACCGTGCGGAACTCGTCGAGCATCGGTTCCATGAGCTGGGAGTGGAAGGCGTGGCTGACCTGCAGCCTGCGCGTCTTGCGGCCGCGGCCCGCCAGTTCGGCCGCGAGGGCGAGCACGGCGTCCTCGGCGCCGGAGAGCACCAGCGCGTCGGGGCCGTTGACCGCCGCGACGCACACCGCGCCCGAGGCCCGGGCCAGCAGCGGCGCCACTTCGGCCTCGGTCGCCTGCACGGCGACCATCGCGCCGCCCTCGGGCAGGGCCTGCATCAGCCGGCCGCGGGCGGCGACCAGCTTGCCGGCCTCGGCCAGTTCCAGGACTCCGGAGACGTGCGCGGCGGCCACCTCGCCGATCGAGTGGCCTGCGAGCAGGTCCGGTCGCACGCCCCAGGACTCGAAGAGCCGGAACAGTGCCGTCTCCAGGGCGAACAGGGCACCCTGCGTGTACATGGTCCGGTCGAGCAGTGCGCTGTCGGGCGACCCGGGGGCGGCGAACACCACCTCGTGCAGCGGGCGCGCCGCGTGGTCGCGCAGGTGCTCCTCGACGGCAGCGCAGGCGGCGGCGAAGGCGTCGCGGAAGACCGGGAAGGTCTCGGCGAGTTCGCGGCCCATGCCGGCCCACTGGCTGCCCTGTCCGGTGAAGAGGACGGCCAGCTTGCCGGTGGCCGGGGTGCCGGAGACGACGGCGGGGCTCGCGTCGCCGCGTCCGAAGGCACCCAGGTCCGCGGCGAGCTGCCCGCGGTCGGACGCCAGGACGACGGCACGCTGGTCGAGCCGGGCACGGGTGGTGGCGAGGGCGTGGGCGGCGTCGGCGAGGCGCAGGTCGGACCGCTCGTCGAGGAACCGGGCGAGCCGCTCGGCCTGGCCGCGCAGTCCGGCGGGCGTCCGGGCCGACACGGGTACCGGTACGAGGACCCCGGCGGGCTCCGCAGCGGACCCCTGAGCGGGCTCCGGCGTGAGCTCGCGCGCGGCGGTCGCCGGCTGCTCGGGGGCCTCTTCGAGGACGACGTGCGCGTTCGTGCCGCCGATGCCGAAGGAGGACACGCCGGCCCGGCGGGGCCGGCCGCCGCGCGGCCAGTCACGGGCCTCGGTGAGCAGTTCCACGGCGCCCGCGGACCAGTCGACGTGCGTCGAGGGACGGTCCACGTGCAGCGTCTTGGGGAGGACCCCGTGCCGCATCGCCATGACCATCTTGATCACGCCCGCGACACCCGCCGCACCCTGGGTGTGCCCGAGGTTCGACTTCACGGAACCGAGCCACAGCGGCTCGCCGCCCTGCCGCTCCTGGCCGTAGGTCGCCAGCAGCGCCTCGGCCTCGATCGGGTCGCCGAGCGTCGTACCCGTGCCGTGCGCCTCCACCGCGTCCACGTCGGACGGGGAGAGCCCGGCACCGGCCAGCGCCTTGCGGATCACCCGCTGCTGTGCGGGACCGTTCGGGGCGGTCAGTCCGTTCGACGCGCCGTCCTGGTTCACGGCCGAGCCGCGGACCACGGCCAGCACCTGGTGGCCCCGGCGGCGGGCGTCCGACAGCCGCTCCACCAGGAGCAGGCCCGCGCCCTCGGACCAGCCGGTGCCGTCCGCGCCGTCCGCGAACGCCTTGCACCGGCCGTCGGGCGCCAGCCCGCGCTGCCGGGAGAACTCGACGAAGGTCTCGACGGTGCCCATCACCATGACGCCGCCGGCCAGCGCCATCGAGCACTCGCCGCGGTTCAGTGCCTGCGCCGCGAGGTGCAGGGCCACCAGGGAGGAGGAGCAGGCCGTGTCGACGGTGAGGGCGGGACCCTCGAAGCCGAGGTGGTAGGCGATGCGGCCGGAGGTGACGCTGCCCGAGCCGCCGGTGAGGCGGAACCCCTCGACTCCGGACGCCTGGTGCATCCGCATGCTGTAGTCGTGGCTGTTGACGCCGACGAAGACGCCGACGTCCTCTCCGGCCAGCGTGGTCGGGTCGATCGCGGCCCGTTCGAAGGCCTCCCAGGAGGTCTCCAGCAGCAGGCGCTGCTGCGGGTCCATGGCGAGGGCCTCGTTCGGCGAGATGCCGAAGAACGCGGCGTCGAACCCGGCGGCGTCGTCGAGGAAGGCGCCGTGGCGCACGTACGTGGTGCCCGCGTGGTCGGGGTCGGCGTTGAACAGCCGGTCGATGTCCCAGCCGCGGTCGTCGGGGAACTCGGTGACGGCGTCGATCCCGTCGGCCACGACCCGCCAGAGGTCCTCCGGGCTGTTGACGCCCGCGGGGAAGCGGCAGGCCATCGCCACGATCGCGATGGGCTCGTCGTCCGTCACCGCGGCGGCGGCGGGCTCGGACGGGCGCTCCGGCGCGGCGCCGAAGAGCTTGGTGTGCAGGTGGTCGGCGAGCGTCGTCGGCTTCGGATAGTCGAAGATCATCACCGGGGAGAGGGTGAGCCCGGTCGCGGCGGCGAGCCGGTTGCGCAGCTCCACCGCCATCAGCGAGTCGAAGCCGGCCTCCTTGAAGGTCCGGTCGGCGTGGACCGCGTCGGCGGTGGGGTGGCCGAGCACCTCGGCGGCGTGCCGCAGGACCAGTTCGACCAGCGTCCCGGTCCGCTCGGCGGTGCCCAGACCGGCGAGGCGCTCCCGCAGGGACACGGGTCCGGACGGAGCGGCGGCGCGGGCCGCCGGCCGCGGAGAGGGGGCCAGCGCCCGCAGCAGCGCGGGAACCGGGCCGTCGGCGGCCGCCGACGCCCGCAGCGCGGTCACGTCGAACCTGGCCGCAACCAGCGTGCCGTCCGTACCCGCCTCGCCGCCGCCCAGGGCGGCGTCGAGCAGGGCCATGCCCTCGGTGGCGGAGAGGCCGCTCATGCCGATGCGCGCGTTGCGGCGCAGGTCGGCGGCGCTCAGGTGCTCGGTCATGGCGCTGACCGTCGCCCAGTAGCCCCAGGCGAGGGAGACGGCCGGCAGACCGAGGCCGTGCCGCTGCCGTGCCAGCGCGTCCAGGCAGGCGTTGGCCGCGGCGTAGTTGCCCTGGCCCGGGTTGCCCAGGACGCCCGCCGCCGAGGAGTACAGGACGAACGCGGCGAGGTCGAGGTCACGCGTGAGCTCGTGCAGGTGCAGCGCCGCGTCCACCTTGGGCCGCAGCACGGTGTCGACGCGTTCCGGGGTGAGCTCGGTGAGCACCCCGTCGTCCAGGACACCGGCCGAGTGCACGACGGCGGTCAGCGGGTGCTCGGCGGGTATCTCCCGCAGCAGCGCCTCGAGCCGGCTCCGGTCCGAGATGTCGCAGGCGGCGATGGTGACGGACGCCCCCAGCGCGGTCAGCTCCTCCTGGAGCTCGGGGGCGTGGCCGCGCCGGCCGGCCAGGACCAGGTGCCTGATCCCGTACCGGGTGACCAGGTGCCGTGCCGTCATCGCACCCAGCGTCCCGGTGCCACCGGTGATCAGTACGGTGCCTTCGGTGTCGAGCGGACGCGGCTGCCGGCCGGCTTCGGGCAGCGGCCCGGCCGACGGGACGGACACACGTGCCAGCCGCGGTACCTCCGCGATGCCGCCGCGCACCCGCGTCTGCGGTTCGCCGCTCAGCACCACGGCCGGCAGGGCCGGCCGGGAGGCCTCGTCGAGGTCCGCGAGGACGATGCGGTCCGGGTGCTCCGACTGCGCCGAGCGCACCAGACCCCACACCGCGGCCGCGTCGAGCTCCGCGCCGTCCCCGGTGACCACGGCCAACCGGGTTTCCGCGAGGGCCGGTTCCGCCAGCCAGGCCTGGAGTACGGCCAGCGCGGCGTTGACCGCGGTACGGGGGTCCGCACCGGCCGGGGCGCCGACCGCTGTGGCCTCGTACAGCAGGACGTCGGGGGCGTGCGCGGCCGAGCGGGCCGCCGCGGCGGCGACGTCCTCGGCGGTCGCGACGGTCACGATGTCGAGAGCACGCTCCACGACGGGGAGCACGGACTCCGTCCAGTCCACACGGAACAGCGCGTCGTGCGTCAACGCACCCGCGATGCCCGCCTGTTCGGCGGAGAACGGTGTTCCGAGCACCGCTCCGACGGTCATGACCGGCTGCCCCGTGGGGTCGGTCAGCTCCAGCCCGGTCCCCTCCGCCGAGCTCCCGCCCGCCCGCACGTTCAGGGCGGCTGCGCCGGACGCCAGTAGAGACACCCCGGTCCACACGGACGGGAGCATGCCGGCGGGCACGACGGTACGGACGGCGGCGTCGAGCAGGACGGGGTGCACCCCGTAGCGGCCCGCGTCACGGAGGGCGGCGCCGTCCAGGGCGATTTCGGTGACGGTCCCGGAGACGGGGGTCGTCGCCGTGGTGGCGGCCGCGGGGGCCAGCACGCCGTGCGCGTGGCGCGTCCACGGCGCGTCCAGGGGGGCGTCGGCGGCACGGGAGTAGATCTCGACCGACCGCCGCCGTGCGTCGTCGGACTCGCCGACGATCACCCGGATACCGCGGCTGCCGCGCTGGGGCATCACCACGGGCGCGTCGACGGTCAGTTCGTCGAGCACAGGGGCGGCGGCCAGGTCGCCGAGGCGGATGGCCAGCTCGACCAGAGCGGCGTTCGGCACGACGATGACATCGGACAGCAGGTGGTCCGCGAGCCAGGGGTGGGCACGGAGCGACCAGCTCGACGTGGCCATGAGGCCGGTCGAGTTCGGCGTGCTCACGACCGCGCCCAGCATCGGGTGACCGGCCGCGGCCAGCCCCAGCGAGGCGGCGTCGGTGGCGGACTCGCCCGCCTCGAGCCAGTAGTGCCGGTGGTCGAAGGCGTACGTCGGCAGCTCCACGCGGGCGGAGGCGGCGCCGTCGGCCAGGACACCGCTCCAGTCCACGGCCACACCGCGGACGAACAGCTCGGCCATCGAGGTGAGCAGGCGGCGGGGGCCACCGTCCTCGCGCCGCAGCGAACCCGTGATCACCGCGTCGGTGTTGCCGGCGTCGTGAACGGTCTCGGTGATCGGCTGGACCAGCACCGGATGGGCACTGACCTCGACGAACACCCCGTGACCCTGCTCGGCGAGGTACGCCACGGCCGGACCGAAGCCGACCTGGCCGCGGAGGTTGCGGTACCAGTAGTCGCCGTCGAGGACGTTGGAGTCCTCCACCCACGTGCCGGTGACGGTGGAGTAGAACGGCACCTGCGGGGCCTGGGCATTGATCCCGGCCAGCGTCTCGGCGAGAGCCTCGCGGATGTCCTCGACGTGCCGGGTGTGCGAGGCGTAGTCCACCGCGACCCGACGCACCCGAACACCATCGGCGGACAGGGCCTCCAGGGCCTCGTCCAGCGCCTCGGCATCACCCGCGATGACCACCGACGACGGCCCGTTGACCGCCGCGACCTCCACCCGGTCCGCCCACGGCTCGATCCGCGCGACCGCCTCGGCCTCACTGAGCGCGACCGAGGCCATACCGCCACGACCGGCCAGATCCTTCGCGATCGCCTGGCTGCGCAGGGCCACGACCCGTGCCGCATCCTCCAGCGAGAGCGCACCCGCCACACACGCGGCCGCGATCTCACCCTGCGAGTGACCCAGTACGGCATCGGGCTTGACGCCCACAGACGACCAAACGGCCGCCAGACCCACCATCACCGCGAAACTCGCGGGCTGAAGGACGTCGACCCGCTCCATCAGCTCGGGCTCGGTCTCCCCGCGCAGGACATCGATCAGCGACCAGTCCACGAACGGAGCGAGGGCGGTAGCGCATTCGGCGATCCGCTCCGCGAACACCGGCGAGGCGTCCAGCAGTTCACGGCCCATACCCGCCCACTGCGAACCCTGACCCGGGAACACCCACACGACCCTGCCGGGAGCACCGGAACCGGCCGCGCTGCCGGACACCACACCCGGCGCGCTCTCGCCCCGGGCCAGTGCCCCGAGCCGCGTCAGCGCTTCCTCGGCGGAGTCGGCCACGACCACCGCTCGCTCACCGAAGACCGCACGGCTCGACACCAGCGCCCCGGCCACCGAGGCCAGCGGCACCTCGTCGGCGGCGGACTCCAGGTACGAGGCCAGCCGAGCAGCCTGACCGGCCAAGGAGCCGGCCGACCCGGCCGACACCACCAGCGGCACCGCACCGGTCGCAGTCGAAGGCTCCTGGGTCTCTTCGGCGGGCGCCTCTTCCAGGATCAGGTGCGCGTTCGTCCCGCTCACACCGAACGACGACACACCGGCCCGGCGCGGGCGGCCGTAACGCGGCCACTCCCGTGCCTCGGTCAGCAGCTCCACCGCACCCGCCGACCAGTCCACCTGGCTCGTGGGCTCGTCCACGTGCAGCGTCGCCGGAAGCACTCCGTGCCGCAGCGCCTGCACCATCTTGATCACACCGGCCACACCGGCGGCCGCCTGCGTGTGACCGATGTTCGACTTCAGCGAACCCAGCCACAGCGGCCGCTCCGCGTCGCGGTCCTGCCCGTACGTCGCGAGGATGGCCTGCGCCTCGATCGGGTCGCCCAGGGAGGTACCGGTCCCGTGTGCCTCCACCACGTCCACGTCCGCCGAGACCAGCCCGGCGCCGGCCAGCGCCCGGCGGATCACGCGCTGCTGCGACGGACCGCTCGGCGCGGTCAGGCCGTTCGAGGCACCGTCCTGGTTGACCGCGCTGCCGCGCAGCACCGCCAGCACCCGGTGCCCGCGCTCACGCGCCACCGACAGCCGCTCCAACACCACCACACCGACGCCCTCGGCCCAGCCGGTGCCGTCGGCAGCCGACGAGAAGGCCTTGCAGCGCCCGTCCGCGGCCAGTGCCCGCTGCCGGGAGAACTCCACGAAGTGGCCGGGGGTCGCCATCACGGCGACACCGCCCGCGAGGGCCATGGAGCATTCGCCCTGCCGCAGCGCCTGCGCCGCCAGGTGCATCGCCACGAGGGAAGAGGAGCACGCCGTGTCCACCGTCACCGCCGGGCCTTCGAGCCCGAGGACGTACGAGACGCGGCCCGAGGCCACGCTCGGGGCCAGCCCCGTGGTCGTGAAGCCCTCCAGCTCCGGCGCCGCCGCGGCGGCTCCGGTCCCGTAGCCCTGGCCGAAGAGGCCCGAGAACACCCCGACGTCGCTGCCCTTCAGCGAGACCGGGTTGATGCCGGCCGCCTCCAGGGCCTCCCAGGACGTCTCCAGCAGCAGCCGCTGCTGCGGGTCCATGGCGAGGGCCTCGCGCGGCGCGATCCCGAAGAACCCGGCGTCGAAGAGCCCCGCGTCGTGCAGGAAGCCGCCCTGGTCGGTGTAGGAGGTGCCCTTTCGCTCCGGGTCCGGGTCGAAGAGGCCGTCCAGGTCCCAGCCGCGGTCGTCGGGGAAGGACGACAGGGCGTCCCGGCCCTCGGACACCAGGCGCCACAGGTCCTCGGGTCCGGCCACGCCGCCCGGCAGCCGGCACGCCATGCCCACGATCGCGAGCGGTTCGTCGGGGTCGGCCGCCATGACCGGTTCCGTCACCCGCTCGGTGAGGCCGAGCACCTCGGCGCGCAGGCAGGCGGACAGTGCGGACGGGGTGGGGTGGTCGAAGACGACCGTGGTGGCCAGCGACAGGCCGGTGCTCTGCGAGAGCCGGTTGCGCAGTCGGACCACGGCCATCGAGGTGAAGCCCATGTCGCGGAACGCGCGGTCGGACGGGATCCGTTCGCCTCCCGCCCGCTGCAGCACGGCGGCGGCCTCTGTACGGACCATGTCCTCCAGCAGCGCCAGCTGTGCGCGCTCGTCCAGACCGGACAGCCGCTCGCGCAGGGCGGCCGTGACGGCGAGGTCGGGCCCGGCCGGGCCCGCCTGGTCCTCGGCCAGGGCGGCGAGGATCGCGGGGACCGGGGTGGTGCCGGTGGCCGGCGTCGGGACCTTCAGGGCCAGCAGGGACGGGCGGTTCGTCGTGATGACGAGGTCGAAGGCGGTGAGGAGCAGGTCGCGCAGCCGGCGGGTCTCCTCGTCGGCGGTGTCGTGGCCGCCGGGCCATGCGCCCCAGGCGAGGAAGGAGCCCGGCAGGTTCCGCAGGCGCCGGTCGCGGACCAGCGCGTCGGCGAGGATCGCGTCGACGGCCTCGTCCGGGGCGTCGGAGGTACCGGTACCGAGCAGCCCGGCGGCGTTGGACACCACGACGAAGGCGGCCGGCTCGTGGCCGGCGGTCATCTCGTCGAGCAGGAGGGCCAGTTCGGGGTCACCGGCGGCGTGGACCACCGCGGACACCGGGTTCGGCAGGGCGGCCAGCGCGGCGCGCAGCGGCTCGGGGTCCTCCCCGTCCGCGGTCACCCGGACGACGGTGGTCCCCTCGGCGACCGGTATCGGCTCGGTGCCGGATGCGGCGGTTCCGGTGCTGCCCGGGGAACTCACGAGCAGCAGGTTCTCCGCGTGGTGGACGGCGGCCAGCCGGTGGGCGATCGCCGCGCCGTGCGCGGTGTCGGCTCCGGTGACCACCACGGTGCCGGCCGCGCCCGGCCAGGGCTCCGCCTGCGGCAGGTCGTCGACGGGCAGCCGGTGCAGCCTGGGGACCAGCAGGGCGCCCGACCGCACCGCGATCTGCGGCTCGCCGGACGCGACGGCGGCCAGCAGGAGCTCGGGGGCGAGGTCGGCGTCGGCGTGGGCGCCGGCGGCTTCGAGGTCGATGAGGGTGAGCGCTGCCCGGCGGTCCTCCGGGAGCGACCGGGCGAGGGCGCGGAGCGAGGCTCCGGCGAGGTCCTGCGCGGCGTCCTGCGCGCCGGCGGCGACCGCTCCGCGGGTGAGGACCACCAGGCGGGTGGCGGCCTGCCAGGTGCGGGCCGGCCAGTCGCGCACCTGGTCGGCGAGGGTCCGGGCGCCGGCGCGTCCCGCGGCGACCGGGTCGGTGGCGTCCGCGGCGGCCGACGGCTGGACGAGGACCGTGACCTCGGGGGCCGCCTGGCCGCCGGCCACGGCGGCCCGTACCGCCGCCAGGTCCGGGTACTGCCGTACGCCGGTGACCCCGGCGGCGTTCAGGGCCGCGAGGAGCCCGGCCGTCACGAGTCCGGCCGCACCGGGACCCGCCACCGCCCACTCGCCGGCCGGGGACACGGGGGCCGCCGGTGCCGCCGCCGGAACCCAGCCCAGGCCCATCAGCCCGTCGTGGTGGCCGCTCGCCGCGTACCGCAGCCGGCTCGGCTGCTCGGCCAGCATGCGCCGCTTGATCTTGCCGGACGCGGTCCGGGGGATGCCGGCGACCTCGCGGACCTCTTCCGGCACCTTGTAGGCGGCGAGCTGCTCGCGGCACCGGTCGATCAGCGCAGCGGTGTCGAAGCCTGCGGGGCCGGGGATCACGTACGCGACCGGCACCTCGCCGAGCGTGTCGTGCGGCACGCCGGCGACGGCCGCGTCGGCGACGCCCTCGACGGTGCGCAGGACCGCCTCGATCTCCTCGGGGTGGATGTTCTCCCCGCCGCGGATGACGAGTTCCTTGATCCGGCCGCGTATCGCGAAGTAGCCGGCGTCGTCGCGCCGGGCCAGGTCGCCGGTCCGGTACCAGCCGTCCTGCATCGCCGCGGCGGTGGCCTGCGGGCTGTTGTGGTAGCCGACCATGACGTTCGGTCCGCTGACCCACACCTCGCCCTCCTGGCCGACGGGTACGTCGGTGCCGGTGGTGGGGTGGACGATGCGGACCCCGACGCCGGGCACGGGCAGGCCGCAGGACCCGTCGACGCGGTCGCCGTCCGGCGGGTTGATGGTGATGGCGCCGCAGGTCTCGGTGCTGCCGTAGGCGTCGACCAGCGGGACGCCGAAGACCTCTTCGAAGTCCTGGCGCAGCCGGGAGCCGGTGACGGCTCCGCCGACCAGGCCGATCCGCAGGGTGGGTGCGGAGAATCCGTTCTGCCGGGCGGCGGTCACCAGGTGGTGGTAGGTGGTGGGCACTCCGGCCAGGAAGGTGGAGCCGTCCTCGGCGAGCGCCCTGATCACGTCCTCCGCGGAGCTGCCGTCCATGATCCGGGCGGTGGCGCCGACCACGGTGACGGACAGGACGCACGCGATGTGCGAGAGGCTGTGGAACAGCGGGAGGGGCCAGAGCACCCGGTCCTGGTCGGTGAGCCCCGGGATGGGCACGTAGCACGAGGCGACGGACCAGAGGCAGTTGCGCTGGGTGGACAGGACGCCCTTGGGCCGGCCGGTCGTCCCGGACGTGTAGAACATCCAGGCCACGTCGTCGAGCCCGAGGTCGTCCCGGGCCGCCTCGGCCGGCTCGCTGACGGCGAGCTCGTCGTACGAGTGGACCCCCGGCCCCTCGGGGACCTCGCCGGTCACCAGCAGCGTGATGCCGGGTGCCACGGCCGCCGAGCTCCGGAGCCGCCGCGCCTGCACGGCATCGGTGATGACCACCGTGGCGCCGCTGTCGGCCAGCAGGTACTCCAGCTCGGCGAGGGCCGAGGCCGGGTTGAGCGGCACGCCGATGCCGGCGGCGCGCACGATCGCCAGGTAACTCTCCACCGTGGAGACGGTGTTGCCGAGGCAGATGGCCACCCGGTCGCCGCGCTGGACGCCGAGGACCGCCAGATGCCCGGCGAGCCGGCGCGTCCGCGCCTCCAGGTCACCGTAGGTGACCGCTCGCCGGGCGTCTTCGAAGGCGACCTTGCCCGGGAAGCGGGTCGCGTTCTCCACGACTGCGACAGGAAGTGGCTTGATCAGGTCGGTGCGCACTATGCCGCAGTTCCTTTCGGAGGAAAGAGGAAGAATTACCAGGAGACGGGCAGGCTCTTCAGCCCGAACACGGAGCCCTTGAGGCTCAGCGGCACCTCGTCGAAGGCGACGGCCAGCCGCAGGTCCGGGAACTCCCGGAGGAGGGCCGCCAGGCCGACCCGCAGGGCGACGCGCGCCAGGTTCTGGCCCAGGCACTGGTGGACGCCGTAGCCGAAGGACATGTGGCCCGAGGTGTCGCGGTCGATGTCCAGGTCCGCGGGGCAGCCGAACTTGGCCGGGTCGCGGTTGGCCGCGGGCAGCGACACCGTGACGGTGTCGCCCTTCTTGACGGTCTCGCCGTTCAGCTCGACGTCTTCCAGCGCGGTACGGAAGATCTCGTACTGGTTGATGGTGATGTAGCGCAGGAGCTCCTCGACCGCGCCGTCGAGCTTGGTCGGGTCCGCGCGGAGCTCCGCCAGCTGGTCCTCGTGGTGGAGCAGGGCGAAGGCGCTCACGGCCAGCGCCGGCCCGGTGGTCCCGTAGCCCGCGAAGAGCAGCAGGGCCACCATGTTGCAGATCTCTTCGTCGGTCAGCTGACCGTCGGAGACGAGGCGGCTGAGGATGTCGTCCTCGGGCTGCTGCCGCTTCCGCTCGATGAGCTCGAAGAAGTAGGTGAGCGCCTGTTCGTAGGCGGGGCCGACCTCGTCGGGCTTCGACTCGGGGTTGTGCATGATCTTCGGCGCGTGCGCGAACCGGTCGCGCTCCTCGTAGGGCAGGCCGACGACCTCGCACACCACCCGCAGGGCCAGCGGCTCGGCGAAGTCCTCGACCAGGTCCGCGGTCCCGCCGTGCTCGCGCATGGCCTTGATCTGCTCGTCGGCCATGACCTCGACGCGGGAGGTCATCTGGCTCGCGCGGCGGCCGGTGAACTCGCCCGTCAGCAGCCGCCGGTAGCGGGTCTGGTTCGGCGGGTCCATGTAGATGAACATCCCCGGGATCTCCGGGGAGTTCGGCGTCAGCTCGCCCCAGTGGGTCGTCGGGAAGTGACAGGTTTCCATGTTGTGGCTGAATCGCGGGTCGCTGAGGACCTTGCGCGCCAGCTCGTGACTGGTGGTGAGCCAGCCGACGTGCTCGTCCGGGTACACCATTTTCGCGAGCGGGCGTTCTTCACGCAGCGAATCGAATATCGCAGGAGGATCGAACTGATGGGTTCGCGCCCAGTGGTCCTCGAAGGAAATTGCGTCGCTCATGGAATCCTTCTCACTCGAGATGATGTCGGTGGCCCCGTTGGACGGTGCCGGGCCTATTCGGCCAGCTTCTTGAGGGTCTCGTACGCGGTCGCGAGGGAGCTCTCGGCCAGCGGCCGGAGCTGCTCCATCTGCGGAACGTGCGCGGCCATCGTCAGCTCGGCGGTCACGAACGTCAGGTCCTCCCCGAGGCCGACGGACTCCAGCACCGCGCGCAGGTACGGCTCCTGGAAGTCGAAGTCCTCGCGGGGGGTGCCCGGCGCGTACGAGCCGCCGCGCGCCTGGATGACCACCACCGACTTGCCGCTGAGCGGGCTGGCCTTCCCGGGCAGGGACATGTGGGCCGGGTGGACGATGCGGTCCAGCCACGCCTTGAACGTCGACGGGATGGAGAAGTTGTGCATCGGGACGCCGAGGACGACCGTCGACGCCTCGAGCAGCTCGTCGGTGATCGCCGCCGTGAGCTCGCGCTCCTGCGCACTCTGGCCGTGGTCCCCGTCCGGGTAGACGAGCGACTGGTGCACGGGGTGCGTGATGTGCGGGATCGGCTGGGCCGCGACATCGCGGTAGGTGTAGCCGCTGCCCGGGTGGCTGGTGCGCCATTCCTCGGCGAAGTAGGCCGACAGCTGACGCGACACGGATTCGGTGCCGATGCTCGAGTCGATGTGCAGGAGGTGCGACATCCCGGAGTCCCCTTAACGATCGAAGAAGAAATGTAGGTCTACGCGTCCCGCGACATTCCGTCGATGTACCGAATTCGTCGCGATGGGGCGGTCTTTGATCCTCTGGGGCCACACTAGATCCGGCCAACTGGGCAGAACATCCCTCAGCCTGGTAGGCCCGGGAAGGCAAGTCGGCGCACTTCGAGCACTGTTGTAGCGGACCTCAGGCATTCCCTGAGCAAATTCCGCCGGGAATTCGAAAGCCGCCGCCGCTTCGGAAAGCGGCGGCGGCTTCGGCGAGGGGCCGGAAGGGTCAGGAACCGGCCAGATCGACGGGCCGGCCCGTCCGCACCGACTCGTAGGCCGCCCCGATGACGCGCAGGGTGCGCAGCCCGGCCGCACCGTCCGGGCCGGCCGCCTGCCCCCGCCCGGCCGCGGCGGCGACGAACGCGCCGAGCATGACCGCGTCCAAGTCCGCCCCGGCGACCTCCCGCCGCTCACCGCCCGTGGCGGCGTCGAACCCGCCGAGCAGCCGCGGGCGGGCGTCGAACTCCACGCTCGCCTTCTCGCCGATGAAGGTCATGGCCGGTCCGCTGAGGGCCGACGGGTCCGCCGCCAGGATCCGGCTGCAGTCGATGGAGGCGACGGCGCCGCTCGCGTACCGCACGGAGACGAGCGCGGCGCTCTCGGCGTCCGGCCGCCCGCTGAGGACGCTGTTCGCCTGCGCGTACACCTGCTGCGCCGGCTCCCCGCCGAGCACCGCGTCCACCAGGTCGAGCAGGACCGCCGCGTTGGCGCCCAGCGCCCCGCCGTCCTGCGCTCCCCCGGTCGCGGGGGTGTTGTACGACCCGTGCATGGTCGTCAGCGTGCCGAGGGCCTCACCGGCGGCGATGCCCTCGCGGACGGCGGTGAACGCCGGGCTGAAGCAGGCCGGCGAGGCCAGGGTCAGCCCCACCCCCGCGTCCTCGCAGGCGCGCACCATGGCCCGGGCGTCCGCCTCCTCGGCGGCCATCGGCTGCTCGACCAGCACGTGCGCCCCGGCCCCGGCCGCCCGCTCGACCAGCTCGCGGCGGCGGTCGGCCTCGCTGGTGACCACCACGGCCTCGGGCCGCAGCGCGAACACCTCGTCCCAGCCGTCCGCGTACGCGGCGTCCAGCTCCGCGGCCACGGCCCGCCCCCGGGCGGGATCACCGGGCGCACCGTCGGGGTCCGCGATGATCAGCTCGACGCCGGGCATGGCGTGCAGCAGCCGGGCGTACGTCGCGGCGCGCTCATGGACGAACGACAACACGGCGACCTTCATGCGGCGGCCCCCTTCACGGTCAGTTCCACGGCACGTCCCGTCCACGCGGACTCCGCCGCGGCCTGGGTGATGCGGATGGCGGCCAGTCCGTCCCGCGCCCCCAGACGCGGCTCGGGCCCGCCCGTGAACCCCCGGGCGAACTCGCGGATCATGGAGACGAACGGCGTCTCCCCGAAGTGCGCGAGGTCCCCGGCCGAACCGCCGAACCCCTGGACCTCCTGGGGCCATTCGGAGTCGTAGAGCACCGTCCCGCCGGTGCCCGAGACGTGGCAGGTGAGGCGGTAGGGGGGCACCGGCGTCGCCATCCAGCGGCTGACGACCTGGCTGATCGCGCCGCCGGCGTGGGTGAGGACGGCGGTTCCGACGCCGACGGCTCCGGTGGGGGCCGGTGCGGCGATGTCGCCCTGGTAGTAGGCGTGCACGCGCACGACGTCCCCGAACACCCACTGGGCGAGGTCGACTCCGTGCAGCATCTGGTCGGTCACGATGCCGCCCGACCGCGCGGACGCCTGCCCGCTCCAGGGCCGCGGGTGGTATCCGGCCACCGTGAACCGGGCGACGGTGCCCGCGCCGATGCCGCCCGCCGCCACCAGCTCGCCGAGCCGGCCGTACGCCGGGGCGAACCGCACGTTGTGCGTCGGGTAGAGCCGTACGCCGGCCCGCTCGGCAGCATCGACGATCTCCTCGGCCTCGGCGGTGGTGCTCGCCAGCGGCTTCTCGCACACGACGCCCGCACCCGCGGCGATGGCGGCCATGGCCATCGCGTGGTGGGTGCTCGTCGGGGTGCAGATGTCCACGACGTCCACGCCGTCCAGCGCTTCCTCCAGGGAACCGACGGCCTTGGCACCGAACTCGCGCGCGAGCTCCTCGGCCCGGCCGTCGGTGGAGTGGACCCGCACGGACGCGCCGATGGTGGTCCACGCGTCCAGATGGAACCGTGCGATCAGCCCCGCGCCCATCAATGCCACTTCGAGTCGCTTCACGGCATCCCCCGCCTTTCTTCCCGATCGTCCTGACAGGCGACCCGGCTACGGGAGCCCTCGGCCGGGCACAGCCCCGGCACGACCGCCGACGCCCAGCACGTCTGAAGTCCGATCAGTCTCACCCGCACCACCCGGCGGGGACCATCACCAGCGTGGGTAGTCTCAGCGGCCGCCGTGGCGGGGGGATGCGCTCAGCCGTGGTTGACGGGGAGGACGTCCGGGGAGAGGGCGCCCGCGTGGGCGGCGGCCGAGGTCATGCGCTTGCGGTGGTGGCGGCGGCACAGGACCTCGTAGCCGATCTCCTCCGCCGGGCGGTTCACGTCGCCGACGACGACCTGGGCGCCCTCGACGACCATCTCCCCGCCCACCGTACGGGCGTTGTGCGTGGCCCGCGCCCCGCACCAGCACAGCGCCTCGACCTGGAGCTGCTCCAGCCGGTCGGCCAGCTCGATCAGGCGCTGCGAGCCCGGGAAGAGCTTCGTGCGGAAGTCGGTGGTGATGCCGAAGGCGAAGACGTCCAGCCCGAGGTCGTCCACGATCCGGGCCAGCTGGTCGATCTGGGCGGGCGTGAGGAACTGCGCCTCGTCCACGATCACGTAGTCGGCCTTGCCGCCCTTCGAGAGCTGCGCGACCAGGTAGGCGTAGAGGTCCATGCCCTCCGGCGCCTCGACCGCCTCCGTCACCAGCCCCAGCCGCGACGACAGCTTGCCCTCGCCCGCCCGGTCGTCACGGGTGAAGATCACGCCCTGGAGCCCGCGCGCGTCACGGTTGTGGGCGATCTGGAGCGCCAGGGTGCTCTTTCCGCAGTCCATCGTTCCGGAGAAGAACACCAGCTCGGGCATGGGAAGTACGGGACCTTTCGGGTCGTGGGCGGCGGGGAGGGGTCGGGCAGGGGAACGCGGGCGGTCAGGTGCGGATCTCGAGCAGCGGGACGAGCTGCTCGGCCGCGGTCATGGAGCCGTGCATGCCGACGAGCGCGGACTCGTTGGGCTCGTTGCGGGAGGCGGTGATGGCGACATCGGCCTGGGCGGCGGCGACCACGTCGCCGATCCGGCCGAGCACCCGCTCGTCGCACTCCCCCGGCGCCCCGAACCAGCCCAGTTCCAGGGCCTCTTCGCGGCTCGCGACCCAGAACCGGTCACCGAGCACCTCGCGCCACACCGTCAGCACGTCGGCCTCGGCGCCCGGTACCGCGTACACGTGCCGGGCCCGGCCCTCGCCGCCGAGCAGGGCCACGCCCGCGCCCAGTTCCCAGTCCTCGTCGAAGTCGATCCGCGACTCCTCGTCGAAGGGGACGTCGACCATGCCGTGGTCGGCGGTCACGTACAGCGCGGTGCGCGGCGGGAGTTGCTCGGCGAGCCGCTGCACCAGCCGGTCCACGTACATCAGCTGGCCGCGCCAGGCGTCGGAGTTCACCCCGTGCCGGTGGCCGGCCCCGTCGAGTTCGCTGTAGTACGTGTACACGAGCGAGCGGTCGCCGGCCGCGAGCCGGTCCGCGGCGAGGTCCATCCGCTCCTCGCCGGTCATCCGGCCGAGGAAGGTGCCGCCGCTCAGCGCGATCTTGGTGAGCGGGGTGGTCTGGAAGGCGGGCGAGGACACCTGAGCGGTGGCCACGCCGGCCGCGTCCGCCTGCTGGAAGACGGTCGGGTACGGCTGCCAGGGCTTCGGCTGGGTCCACGGCTGCCAGCGGAGCTGGTTCATCAGCTCGCCGGTGGCCGGGTTGCGCACCGCGTAGCCCGGCAGGCCGTGCCGCGCGGGCGGCAGGCCGGTCCCGACCGAGGCCAGCGAGGTCGCGGTGGTCGCGGGGAAGCCCGCGGTGAGGGGGCGGCCGGTGCCGCCGCGCGAGCTGCCGAGCAGGGAGGTCAGGTACGGGGCTTCGTCCGGGTGGGCCTTGATCTGCTCCCAGCCCATGCCGTCGACCAGGAACACGCAGTTCCGGTCGGCCGGGGCCAGCTCGGGGATCGCGGCGGTGAAACCGGGGACGCCCTGGCCGGCCACGAGGGTGGGCAGCAGGTCGGCGAGCGAGCCCGTGCCGTACTCGGGGACGGGCGCGGCCGCGAGGTCCAGCAGCTCCGGCTCGTCCTGCCAGTTCTGCGCCGCGGGGTACGCCATCAGCGGGCGGAGGGGGAGGACGTGGCCGCCGTGGCCGCCGTGGCTTCGGAGAGTGCCTGCGCGAAGACCAGGGTCTGGCGCACCGCCTCCGGGCCGTCGCCCGCCTCGCTGACGCGCAGGCTGAGGTCGTCGGCGGTGGAGTTGCCGGTGTAGCCGTGGTCGGAGTCGCAGTTCGGGTCGCCGCAGGCGGCCGGCTCCAGGTCGATCCGGGAGACCGCACCCCAGCCGATGGTCAGGACGACCTCGCGGGGCAGGGTGCCGGGCGTGTAGGACTCCGGGTTGGCGACGACGCGGCTGAGCACCACGGAGGAGATGCTGGAGAGCTTGACCGACTCGGTGGAGGTGGTGGCGTACGGGGACGGGGACCCGGCGTCCGCGGCCTGCTCGTCGGTGTGGCTGACGATGAACCGGTTGCCGGTCAGGACCAGCACGGTGACGTGGCGGCGGACCTCGTTGGAGTCGAAGGTCGTCTCCTGGTGGACCAGGTACGACGAGATCGGCTCGCCGCCCACCGCGGCCTCCACGGCCTCGGCCACGAGGGCCGGGTAGTAGCCGCTGCGCTCGATCGCCGTGCGCAGCCCCTGGGTCGTCGTACCGGATTTCGCCATGAGGTCCATCCTAAGGCCCGTACGGGGCATCCCGGCCGCGCCCGGACCCGCTCAGTAGCTGGGGAGGGTCCGCGGGCCGAGATCGCCGCGGGCGGGCGGATGGGCGACGCGGACGGTGGCGCTGAGCACGGAGAGTCCCGCGGTGGCGACGACCACGGGCTCCAGGGAGACCCCGATCACCTCGGGGTGGTCGTCCACCAGCCGGGACAGCCGCAGGAGCAGCTCCTCCAGGGCGGGGGTGTCGACGGGGTCGCTGCCGCGCCAGCCGAAGAGGAGGGGTGCGGCCCGGATGGACCGGATCAGCCCGGCCGCGTCCCGGTCGGTGGCCGGGACCAGGCGGTGCGCGGTGTCCCCGAGCAGCTCGGAGGCGACGCCGGCGAGCCCGAAGGAGAGGACGGCGCCGGCGGCCGGGTCGATGACGGAGCGGACGACGGTGTCGACGCCGCGGGGCACCATCGACTGGACCACCGGCTGGAGCTCCGCCGGCTTGCCGAGCAGCCCGGTGAGGTCCTCGTACGAGGAGCGCAGCTCGGACTCGTTCCTGAGATCGAGCCGTACGCCGCCCAGGTCCGCCCGGTGGCGCAGGTGCGGAGCGGTGGTCTTGAGGGCGACCGGGTAGCCGAGGATCGCGGCGGCGCGGGCCGCCGCGTCGGGGCTGGGGGCGGGCAGGGCGGGCAGGACGCGGATCCCGTAGCGCGCGAGCAGCTCGCGGGCGTCCCACTCGGCCAGGGTGAGCACGGCTCCGCCGTCGACGTCGGCCAGCAGCCCGGCCAGCTGGGCGGCGGCCCCGGGCTCGTCGATGTCCTCGTACTCGGGCACGTGCCCGGCCTCGGCGTTGGCCCGCCGCCACTGCCCGTAGCGGACGGCTTCGGCGAGCGCCTTCACGGCCCGCTCGGCGGCGGGATAGCTCGGGATCCTCCCGCCGGGCCGCGGCTCGGCCGGGCCGGGCGCCTCGGAAACCGGCGGGGCCGAGACCGGCGGGACGGAAGCCGGTCGGGCCGGAGCCGGCGGGGCGGAAGCCTGCCCGCCGGAAGTCCGCGCGGCCGGGTCGCCCTGCGGCGGCGTGTCCGGCGGCCCGTCCGGCGTTCGCGGACCGGCGGCCTCCGCCACGGCGCCCACGGCGCCCGCGGCGGAGGCCGGCGGAGCCGCCAGGGCCTCGGCCAGCTCGCCCAGTTCCACGTGGACGACCGCCACCGGCTTGCCGGGATGCCCGGCGACCGCGGAGCGCAGGGCCGCGGCCAGGTCGTCCACCGGGGCCTGCTCGTTCACCCAGGGGATCGCGGTGATCACGACCGCGTCGTTCGCGTCGGAGGCCAGCGCCGCGGCCAGCTCCGTACGGAAGTCCTCGGGCGTGGCCGCGGTGGTCAGGTCGAGCGGCGGCAGCGGCCGCAGGCCCTGGGTCAGGCAGGCGTCGTAGGTCAGGACTCCGAGGGACTCGGAGTTCCCGAGGATCGCGACGCGCGGTCCGGCGGGCAGCGGCTGCGAGGCCAGCAGCAGTCCGGCGTCCACCAGCTCCGTCACCGTGTCGACCCGGATCACGCCGGCCTGCCGCAGCAGGTCGGAGACGGTGGCCTCCGGCAGCCGGGTGCCCGGGACCACGTGTCCGGCGGGGGTGTGGCGGCCGCCCCTGGCGACGACCACCGGCTTGGCGGCCGCCGTCCGGCGGGCGAGGCGGGTGAACTTGCGCGGGTTGCCGAGGGTTTCCAGGTAGAGCAGCGCGACGTCGGTCGCCTCGTCGTCGTACCAGTACTGGAGGATGTCGTTGCCGGAGACGTCGGCCCGGTTCCCCGCGGAGACGAACGAGGACAGCCCCTCGCCCCGGCGCACGAGGGCGGAGAGCAGGGCGATGCCGATCGCACCGGACTGCGTGAACAGGCCGGTCCGGCCGCGCATCGGCATCGGCGCGGGCGTCAGCGAGGCGTTGAGCTCCACGTCCGGCGCGGTGTTGATCACCCCGTAGGCGTTGGGCCCGATCAGGCGCATTCCGTACGAGCGCACCTGCTTCACGAGTTCGCGCTGGCGGGCGAGGCCGGCCGGGCCGCTCTCCCCGTACCCGGCGGACAGCACGACGAGCCCCTGGACGCCGTGTTCGCCGCAGGCGGCCACGGCCTCGGGGACCCGGTCCGCCGGAACGGCGATCACCGCGAGGTCGACGGGGGCGCCGATGGCGTCGACGGTGCGGTAGGCCCGTACGCCCTCGAGCAGGTCGAGCGCGACCGCCTCGTTGACCGCGTAGAGGTGGCCGTGGAAGCCGCTGTCGCGCAGGGTGCGCAGGGCGGCGGCCCCCACCCCCGCACCGGAGCGGCTGACTCCGATCACCGCGACCGAGCCGGGGGCGAGCAGCCGCTGCACCGAGCGGGCCTCGGCGCGCTGTTCACGGGCGCGCTGCACGGCGAGGGATTCGGCGGTGGGTTCGAGGTCGAGGGTGAGGTGGACGGAGCCGTCCTCGAAGCTCCGCTTCTGCTGGTAGCCGACGTCCGTGAACACCTTGATCATTTTGGTGTTGGCGGGCAGCACCTCGGCGGCGAACCGGCGGATGCCGCGCTCCCGGGCCACCGCGCCGATGTGTTCGAGGAGGGCGGAGGCCACCCCGCGGCCCTGGTGGGCGTCCTGGACGAGGAAGGCGACCTCGGCCTCGTCGGAGGGGCCCGACGCGGGCCGGCCGTCGGCGCCGATGCGGTCGTAGCGGACGGTGCCGATGAACTCCCCGCCGATGGTCGCCGCGAGGCCGACGCGGTCCACGTAGTCGTGGTGCGTGAAGCGGTGCACGTCGCGGTCGGAGAGCCGGGGGTAGGGGGCGAAGAAGCGGTAGTACTTCGACTCGTCGGAGACCTGCTCGTAGAAGCTGACCAGCCGGCCCGCGTCGTCCGGGGTGATCGGCCTGATCCGGGCGGTCCAGCCGTCGCGCAGGACGACGTCCGCCTCCCAGTGGGCCGGGTACGAAGGGTCCGACTCGGTGGTCATGGGCCTACCTTACGGCCGGAAACCGCCTGGCAGCCTGCGCGCGGCGCATCAGGCACACTAGGGCAAAACGATGCAAGCTGGGGAAGGTCGAACGGCGGAGGATTCGGGCCGAAGGTCGGTCCGAGCATTCCGGACGTCGTGAGAGACTGGTCTAGACAACCGTAAGAACCTGAAGGGCATCACCATGGCAGAGCGCCGCGTCAACGTCGGCTGGGCCGAGGGCCTGCACGCTCGTCCCGCCTCGATCTTCGTCCGTGCGACGACCGCTTCCGGCGTCCCGGTGACCATCGCGAAGTCCGGCGGCGACCCCGTCAACGCCGCCTCCATGCTGGCGGTTCTGGGCCTCGGCGCCCAGGGCGGCGAGGAGATCGTCCTCGCGTCCGACGCGGAGGGCGCCGAGGTGGCGCTCGACCGCCTCGCGAAGCTGGTCGCCGAGGGCCTCGAAGAGCTCCCCGAGACCGTCTGACCCTTCGGGTTCGACACCTCCGTCGCCCCCGCGACCGCTACGGCCCACAGGCCCGCCCGGTCCACACGCGAAAGCCGCGGCCCCGCCATCCGGGGGCCGCGGCTTTCGCGTTCGGGCTTTCGCGTTCGGGCAGCGGAATTCAACCGGCCGGAATTCATCCCGCGGGAATTTCGGCACACCGAATTCACGCCAACCGGAATTCCGGCAGCGGCGCACGAATACCGCTCCTTTGTATACGGCTCCTGTTAATGACGGCCGCTCGACATGTTTACGGCAGGTTGCGAAGTGCTCACGGTCGGCCGCGGCCGGTGCGCGCCCGCCGCCCGGTCGGCGTGGACGGCCGCCAGCGTCCGCGCCCGCTCCGCGTCCCCCCGCGCCACCGCGTCCACGATCGCCCCGTGCTCCGCCCAGGAGTCCACCGGCCGGGCCGGCGCCTCCACCACGTACATCCACGCCAGCTTGTGCCGCATCTGCGTCAGCAGCGCGATCAGGCCCGGGCTCCCGGAGGCCTGCGCAAGCGTCTCGTGGAACCAGCCGCCCAGCGACCGCAGATCCTCGCCCTGGCCCCGCCTGGCCCGCTCCTGGCCCAGCCTGACCAGCCCGCGCAGCACCTTGAGGTGGCCCTCGGTGCGCCGCCGGGCCGCCCTGGCGGCCGCCAGGGGCTCCAGCAGCATCCGCAGCTCGAGGAGGTCGGCGGCCTCCTGCTCGGTCGGCTCGGCCACGCAGGCGCCCGCGTGCCGCCGCGTGGTCACGAACCCCTCGGACTCCAGGGTCCGCAGCGCCTCGCGGACCGGGACCCGCGAGACCCCGTACCGCCGGGCCAGCACCTCCTCGGTCAGCCTGCCGCCCGGCTCGAAGACCCCGGAGACGATGTCGTCGCGGATCGCTGTGCATACCGCGTGCGCGGGAATACGCAAGACCGGACCTCCGCCATCTCCGATTTTCGACTGCCACGCCAAAAGCCGCGCATATCCGTGACGTCCATGCGCGCACTGCGACTCTATTGCAACACACGATAATTTCAGAGAGCCGCCGGAAATGACGAACATGTATCGGGCGGGCAGCACGAAGGCCCCGGCTCGGGGAGCCGGGGCCTTCGGTGAAGCGGTGGGGTGCGGGTCAGAGGCTGACGCCGTGCGAGCGCAGGTACGCGATCGGGTCGATGTCCGAGCCGTAGTCGGCACCGGTGCGGGCCTCGAAGTGCAGGTGCGGGCCGCTGGAGTTGCCCGTGGAGCCCGAGAGGCCGATCTGCTGGCCGGGGGTGACCTGCTGGCCGACGGAGACGCTCAGCGAGGACATGTGCCCGTACTGGGTGTACGTACCGTCGTTGTGCTTGATCACGACGTTGTTGCCGTACGCGCCGCCCCAGCCGGCCTCGACCACGACACCGACGCCCACCGCCTGGACGGAGGTGCCGGAGGCGGCGTGGAAGTCGATGCCGGTGTGGCTGCCGGAGGACCACATGCCGCCGCCCGCCTTGTACTGCGTGCTGACGTACGAGCTGTCGAGCGGGGAGACGAAGGTGTTGAGGCGCTTGCGCTCCTCCTCGCGGGCGGCGCGCTCGGCGGCCTCGCGCTCGGCCTTCGCCTTGGCCTCGGCGAGGCGCTTGGCCTCGGCGGCCCGCTGCTTCGCGTCGGCCTCGGCCTGCGCCTTGGCGGCGGCGTGCTCGGCGGCGCGCTGCTGGGACGCGGCCTGGTCCTCGATGTCACCCGCGAGGTCCTCGGAGACGACGACCGCGCCGAGCGCGTTGTCCGAGGTGGAGTGGTGGTCACTGTTGTCCGCGGCGAAGGCCGGAGCGGCGAAGGAGCCGACGACACCAGTGGTGGCGAGGGCGGCTATGCCGGCGTAGCCGGCGGTCTTGCGGCTCAAACGGCTGGAACCACGGTGCTTACCGGCGGCACGACTGCCAAACGCCATGAAGGGGCTGATCCTTTCCTTCCCTCTCGCCTACCGGGTTAGCTGACGGGTTCGGAGCAGGAAGGTCTCCTACGGGCCTCCTCTTGCGAGGCGGTCCGATTCACCCCAGGGACTGATGTGGGTCCCCGGCTCCCCAGGCTCGCGCCTGACGGGGACTCGGCGATCGCTGTCCGGTGCCGCGGATGCGGCGGGTACAACTGACGGACAGCACAGGTGACGCTAGGCGGATCATCCGTCAATCACCAAACAGACGCGCCTTTTTGTTGCGTACGCCACACCACATAAAAGCAACCTCTCCACTAAACGGACAAAAGGGCCTCCGGCGGACATGTCCGCCAGAGGCCCTCTTCGTACCGCCGGTCGGGGTCAGTTGGTGACGACGCTCACGGCGCCGATCCCCAAGGCCCGCACCGGCTCCTCGATCTGCGCCGCGTCACCCACGAGCACCGTGACCAGGCGGTCGGCCGGGAAGGCCTTCACGACCGCCGAAGTGGCCTCCACCGTGCCCGTCTCGGCCAGCTGCGCGTACAACTGCGCCTGGTAGTCGTCCGGCAGCTCCTGCTCCACCTGGTCGGCCAGCGTGCCCGCGACCGAGGCCGCCGTCTCGAACTTGAGCGGGGCCACGCCCACCAAGTTCTGCACCGCCACGTCCCGTTCGGTGTCGGTCAGACCGCCCTCCGCGAGGGTGCGCAGCACCTTCCACAGGTCCTCGAGGGCCGGCGCGGTGTTCGGGGTGTCCACCGAGCCGCTGATGGCGAGCATCGAGGCGCCCCGCCCGTCGGCCGTGGAGCGCAGCACCTGGCCGAAGGCGCGCACGCCGTACGTGTACCCCTTCTCCTCGCGCAGCACCTTGTCCAGGCGGGAGGTCAGGGTGCCGCCCAGGCAGTACGTGCCGAGCACCTGGGCCGCCCAGACCCGGTCGTGCCGGTCCGGCCCGATCCGGCCGATCAGCAGCTGCGTCTGGACCGCGCCGGGCCGGTCCACGATGACCACGCGGCCCGTGTCGTCGGCGGTCACCGGGGGCACCGGGAGGGGCTCGGCGGTGTTGCCCGTCCAGGCGCCCAGGGTGTCGGCGAGGACCGCGTCCAGGTCGATGCCGGTCAGGTCGCCGACGACGACCGCGGTGGCCGTGGCGGGGCGCACGTGGGCCTCGAAGAAGGCCCGTACGGCCGAGGAGTCGATCCGGGCGACCGTCTCCTCGGTGCCCTGGCGCGGACGCGACATGCGCAGGCTCGCCGGGAAGAGCTCCTTGGAGAGCTGCTTGGCGGCGCGGCGCTGCGGGTTGGCCAGCTCGTGCGGGATCTCGTCGAGCCGGTTGCGCACCAGCCGGTCGACCTCGGAGTCGGCGAAGGCCGGCGCGCGCAGGGCCTCGGCGAGCAGGCCGAGCGCCTTGGGCAGCCGGGAGGCCGGGACCTCCAGGGAGACCCGAAGGCCCGGGTGGTCGGCGTGCGCGTCGAGGGTGGCGCCGCAGCGCTCCAGCTCGGCCGCGAACTCCTCCGCCGAGTGCTTGTCGGTGCCCTCGGACAGGGCGCGGGCCATGATGGTCGCCACGCCGTCCAGGCCCTCGGGCTCGGCGTCCAGCGGGGCGGCGAGGTTGACCTCGACCGCGATCACCTGCTGGCCCGGCCGGTGGCAGCGCAGCAGGGTCAGGCCGTTGGACAGCACCGAGCGGTCGGGGGCCGGGAAGGCCCACGGCTGCGGCTCCCCGGCCTGCGGGCGCGGGTGGAAGGTCATCGTGACGGCTGCGGTGTCGCTCACTGCTCCGCCCCCTCGTTCTCGTCGTCGTTCCCGGCGGACTCGTCGGAGCCGGCCAGCGGCTCGTAGACCAGCACCGCGCGGTTGTCCGGGCGCAGCCGGGCCGCGGCCACCGCCTGTACTTCCTCGGCGGTCACGTCCAGGACCCGCTGGACGGCGGTCAGCGCCAGCTGCGGGTCGCCGAAGAGCACCGCGAACCGGCACAGTTCGTCGGCGCGGCCCGCGACCGTGCTCAGCCGGTCCAGCCACTCGCGCTCGAGCTGCGCCTGCGCGCGCTCCATCTCCTCGGCCGTCGGGCCCTCGGCGGCGAACCGCGCGAGCTCCTCGTCCACGGCCGCCTCGATGTCCGGGACCTCGACGCCGCCGGAGGTCTTGACGTCCAGCCAGCCCAGCGAGGGCGCTCCGGCCAGCCGCAGCATGCCGAACCCGGCCGCGACGGCCGTCTGGTCGCGGCGTACCAGGCGGTTGTGGAGCCGCGAGGACTCGCCGCCGCCCAGGACGGTCAGCGCCACGTCGGCGGCGTCGCACTCGCGGGTGCCGTCGTGCGGGAGCCGGTAGGCGGCCATCAGCGCACGCGCCGGGACCTCCTCGACGATCTCCTCGCGCAGCTCGCGGCCGATGACCTCGGGCAGCGAACCGTCCCGGGGCGGCTGCTTGCCGTCGTGCGACGGGATGGTGCCGAAGTACTTCTCGACCCACGCGAGCGTGCGCTGCGGGTCGATGTCGCCGACGATCGACAGGACCGCGTTGTTCGGCGCGTAGTACGTGCGGAAGAAGGCGCGCGCGTCCTCGAGGGAGGCGGCGTCCAGATCGGCCATGGAGCCGATCGGCGTGTGGTGGTACGGGTGGCCCTCGGGGTACGCGAGGGCGGTCAGCCGCTCGAATGCGGTGCCGTACGGGACGTTGTCGTACCGCTGGCGGCGCTCGTTCTTGACGACGTCGCGCTGGTTCTCCATGGACTCGTCGTCCAGGGCGGCCAGCAGCGAACCCATCCGGTCCGCCTCCAGCCACAGCGCGAGCTCCAGCTGGTGGGTCGGCATCGTCTCGAAGTAGTTGGTGCGCTCGAAGCTGGTGGTGCCGTTGAGGGAGCCGCCGGCCCCCTGGACCAGCTCGAAGTGCCCGTTGCCCGGCACGTTTGCCGAGCCCTGGAACATCAGGTGCTCGAAGAGGTGAGCAAGGCCGGTACGCCCCTTGACTTCGTGGCGCGAGCCGACGTCGTACCAGAGGCAGACCGCGGCGACCGGGGTCAGGTGGTCCTCGGACAGCACCACGCGCAGGCCGTTGGCCAGCCGGTGCTCGGTCGCTGTCAGGCCGCCGGAGCCGGCCTGGGCTGTGGCCGTGTGACCCATGGGCATGTGGTCCCTTCGATACGCGATGCAGAGATTTCCGTCAGACCTGCCACTGTATGCAAGCGCGTCGACGACCGGATAAGTTCCCGGGTCACCCCCTGGGGTCGGAGTCCGGGTTGTCGGTGCCTCGGGCCACAATGGTCCGCGTCAGACCCCCAGCACACCCATTCTTGGTTAAGGAGCCGCGCAGCGATGGCCCGCCGCAGCACGAAGACCCCGCCGCCGGAGGATTTCGAGGAGAAGATCCTCGACATCGACGTCGTCGACGAAATGCAGGGCTCCTTCCTCGAGTACGCGTACTCGGTGATCTACTCCCGTGCCCTGCCAGACGCCCGTGACGGCATGAAGCCGGTGCACCGCCGCATCGTCTACCAGATGAACGAGATGGGTCTGCGCCCCGACCGCGGCTACGTCAAGTGCGCCCGTGTCGTCGGCGAGGTCATGGGCAAGCTCCACCCGCACGGTGACGCGTCGATCTACGACGCCCTCGTGCGCATGGCCCAGCCGTTCTCGATGCGGCTTCCACTGGTCGACGGCCACGGCAACTTCGGTTCGCTCGGCAACGACGACCCGCCGGCCGCCATGCGTTACACCGAGTGCAAGATGGCCGACGCCACGTCACTGATGACGGAGTCGATCGACGAGGACACCGTCGACTTCACCGCCAACTACGACGGCCAGGAGCGGGAACCGGTCGCACTGCCCGCCGCCTACCCGAACCTGCTGGTCAACGGCGCGTCCGGAATCGCGGTCGGCATGGCCACCAACATGCCCCCGCACAACCTCGGCGAGGTCATCGCGGCCGCCCGCCACCTGATCCGCTACCCGCACGCGGACCTGGAGGCGCTGATGCGCTTCGTCCCGGGTCCGGACCTGCCCACGGGCGGCCGGATCGTGGGGCTCGCGGGGATCAAGGACGCCTACGAGAACGGCCGCGGCACCTTCAAGATCCGCGCGACGGTGGCGGTGGAGAACGTGACGGCCCGCCGCAAGGGCCTGGTCGTCACGGAGCTGCCGTTCACGGTCGGCCCCGAGAAGGTCATCGCGAAGATCAAGGACCTGGTCGGCTCGAAGAAGCTCCAGGGCATCGCGGACGTCAAGGACCTCACCGACCGCTCGCACGGCCTGCGCCTGGTCATCGAGATCAAGAACGGCTTCCACCCCGAGGCCGTGCTCGAGCAGCTCTACAAGCTGACGCCGATGGAGGAGTCCTTCGGCATCAACAACGTGGCGCTGGTCGACGGACAGCCGCTCACGCTCGGCCTCAAGGAACTGCTGGAGGTCTACCTCGACCACCGCTTCGAGGTCGTCCGGCGGCGCAGCGAGTTCCGCCGCGGCAAGCGGCGCGACCGGCTGCACCTGGTCGAGGGCCTGCTGGTGGCGCTCCTCGACATCGACGAGGTCATCCGGCTCATCCGGGACAGCGACAACTCCGCGCAGGCGAAGGAGCGCCTCATCGAGCGCTTCGCGCTGAGCGAGATCCAGACCCAGTACATCCTGGACACCCCGCTGCGCCGGCTCACCCGCTTCGACCGGATCGAGCTGGAGTCCGAGCGCGACCGGCTGACGGGCGAGATCGACGAGCTGACCGGGATCCTGGAGTCCGACACCGAGCTGCGCAAGCTGGTCTCCACGGAACTGGCCGCGGTCGCCAAGAAGTTCGGCACCGAGCGCCGTACGGTCCTGCTGGAGTCCGCGGGCACCGCGGTGGCGGCCGTTCCGCTGGAGGTCGCGGACGACCCCTGCCGCGTGCTGCTGTCCTCGACCGGCCTGCTGGCGCGGACCGCGAACGGCGGTCCGCTGCCGGAGGAGGAGGGCGGCGCCCGGGCCAAGCACGACCTGATCGTCTCGCAGGTCGCGGCGACCGCCCGCGCCGACGTGGGCGCCGTCACCTCGTACGGGCGGCTGCTGCGGCTGTCGGTGATCGACCTGCCGCAGCTGCCGGACACGCACGCCGCGCCGAACCTGGCGGGCGGCGCCCCGGTCTCGGAGTTCCTCTCCGGGCTGGAGCCGGACGAGAAGCTGGTCTGCCTGACCTCGCTGGACGAGTCCTCGCAGGGCCTGGCGCTGGGCACCGAACAGGGCGTGGTCAAGCGCGTCGTGCCGGACTACCCGGCCAACAAGGACGAGCTGGAGGTCATCACCCTCAAGGAGGGCGACCGGATCGTCGGCGCGGTCGAACTGCGCACCGGCGAGGAGGACCTGGTCTTCCTCACCGACGACGCCCAGCTGCTGCGCTACCCGGCCTCGCAGGTGCGCCCGCAGGGCCGCCCGGCGGGCGGTATGGCCGGCATCAAGCTCGCGGACAACGCGAAGGTGATCCACTTCTCGGCCGTCGACCCGGCCCGGGACGCGATGGTGTTCACCGTCGCCGGCTCGCACGGGACGCTGGACGATTCGGTGCTGTCCGGGAAGCTGACCCCCTTCGACCAGTACCCGCGCAAGGGCCGGGCCACCGGCGGCGTGCGCTGCCAGCGGTTCCTGAAGGGCGAGGACGTGCTGGTGCTGGCCTGGGCGGGCAACGCGCCGGTCCGGGCGGCCGCCGCGAACGGCACTCCGGCGGAACTGCCGCCCGTGGACCCGCGCCGCGACGGATCGGGGGCCGCGCTGCCCGCCACCGTGGCGGCGCTGGCCGGCGGCGCGCTGTAGGACGGAAGTCGCCATTCAGGTGGTACGCCCAACGGGGGACGTACCACCCGAATGGCGACTAGTGTTTTCCCCCTTGGCACTGGCGGGTGGGGCGGGGAGAACAGAGCTGATGAGTCGTCGCGCGGGCGGAGTGATCGGGGACTGGGCGGAGGCCCAGCGCCGGATGCAGCAGACGCAGCAGATACAGCAGCGGCAGGCGGAGAGCCGCCTGCGGGAGCAGCGGGCCGCCGACCGGCAGTACCGCGAGGCCGAGGCCCGGCGGCGTACGGAGCGGATCGAGGCGGAAGTCGCCGCCCTGCAGGGCCTGCTGGCCGCGGGATGCCGGGCACCGGCGTTCCGGATGGCCGGACTGGTCCGCTCCGAGCAGCTCGAACCCTTCGACCCGGGCACGCTGGCCCACCCCGTGCCCATGCCGCAGCTGCACCAGTTCCAGCAGCAGAGCACCGGCTGGACGCTCGGCTCGAACCGGCGGGTGCAGGCCGAACGCGAGGCGCACGCCCGGTACACGCAGGCCTGGCAGGCGGCGCACGCCGCGGAGGCGCAGCGGCAGCAGCAGCTGGCGGCGTACCGGCAGCAGTACGACCGCTGGGCCACGGACCAGCTCGCCGGGATCCGCGCCCACAACTCGGGGCTCACGGCGCTGGCCGGGGCCCTGCGGGCGGGCGACGCCGATGTCGTGGTGGAGTACTTCTCGGCCGCCCTGTACGCCTCCACGGCCTGGCCCGAGCAGGTGCCGAGGCAGGTGGCGGCCGCGTACGACCCGGGAGCCCGCCAGCTGGTGCTGGACTGGGAGCTGCCGGGGTACGCGGTCGTACCGGAGGCCAAGTCGGTGCGGTACGTGCAGAGCACGGGCCAGGACAAGGAGACCGCCCGCCCGGCCACCCAGCGGCGGGCCCTGTACCGCGACCTGCTGGCGCAGTGCGTGCTGCTCGTGGTGCACGAGCTGTACGCGGCGGACGAGTTCGGCGTACTGGACTCCGTGGTCGTCAACGGCTTCGTGGACGCGCACGATCCGGTGACGGGCCGGGAGGCGCAGCTCGTGCTGGCCACGCTGTCGGCGGCCCGGTCCGCCTTCGAGGGGCTGCGGCTGGCTCAGGTCAGCGCGGTGGACTGCCTGGTGGAGGGCTTGCGCGGGCAGCTCTCGGCGCGGCCCGACCAGCTGACCGCGGTGCGGCCCGGGCGCAGGCCCGACGAGGTCGGCGGCGGGGTCGTCAGCCACGGCGGGCACGCGGACGGCGACCGGGACGAGCCCGACCTGTTCGATATGGACCCGATCGCCTTCGAGAACCTGGTGGCGGAGCTCTTCCGGGCGATGGGCATGGAGGCCCTGACCACCCAGCGGTCGGGCGACGGCGGCGTGGACATCGAGGCGAACGACCCGTCCCCCATCACGGGCGGGCGGATCGTGGTGCAGGTCAAGCGCTACCGGAACACGGTGTCGCCCACGGCGGTGCGGGATCTGTACGGCACGGTCCAGGACAAGGGGGCGAACAAGGGGGTGCTGGTCACCACCGCGTCCTTCGGGCCGGGGTCGTACACCTTTGCCAACGGCAAGCCGCTGGAGTTGGTTCCCGGCGACAAGCTCGTCGAACTCCTGCACCAGTACGGGCTGCGCGGCCGCCTCGGAGGCGGCCGCGCGGGCGCTCCGGCGCAGCGGGCGCCCGAGCCCGCGCCTTCCCCGGACCACAACGTGCTCGGCATGTCCTGGTCGGGTGCGGTCGCGCTCGACGTGTGCGCGCTGGTCTGCACGGGCAACCGGGTGCTGAGCGAGGACCACTTCGTCTTCTTCAACAACCCGGGGACGCCGGACGGTTCGGTGCGCGCCCGCGCGCACACGGCGCCCGACAAGGCCGCGCTGGAGGTCACCTTCGACGCCCTGCCCCGCGAGGCCGACCGGCTGGTCCTGGTGGCCGCGATCGACCCGGAGGCCGACCCGCACGCCGACCTGGCCGGTTTCACGGACGCCCGGATCCGGCTCCTCGACGCGTCGGGCGCGGAGGCCGGGGAGCTGGAGGTCTCCGACGGCCGGGCCGGCGAGACCGCGCTCGTCCTCGGCTCCTTCCGGCGCCGGGCGAACGGCGACTGGGACTTCGTGATCGGCGGCAAGGGCTACCGGGGCGGCTTGGAGGACCTGCTGCGCGAGTACGGGGTCGAGGTCGCCTAGGCCCGGGCCGGCTCCCGGCTAGGCCCCGGCCCGGGGCTCGTCCTGGGTTTCGGCCGGGGCTTCCGCCCGGGCTTCGGCCGCTTCGCCCTCCGGTTCCGCCGGCCGGGCCACGTACCGCAGCACCCCCCACATGCTCTCGGGGCCGAGCTCGTGCGGCGCCTCCTCGCGGCAGGCGTCGAGCTCGCGCAGCAGGCCCGGGCCGTCGGTGCCGGAGCCGATCAGGACCAGCTGCGACAGCCGGGGCTCGCCGCGGCCCCAGGGCTGCGGGGAGAAGCGGAGGAACCGGCCCACCGCGTGGACCTCGTACTTCTCCCCGTGCCCGGGCACGCCGAAGTGGACGAAGCCCTTGATCCGGTAGAGCCCGGCGGGGCGGCGGTCGAGGAAGTCGATGAACCGGCGCGGCGAGAGGGCCTGCGCGGAGACGAACTCGACGCTCTCGTACGCCGCATGGGCGTGGGAGCTGTGGTCGTGGTCGTGGCCGTGGTCCTCGGCCTCCGCCAGCAGGTCCTCGAAGGAGAGCTGTCCGCGGGTCTCGGTCCACGGCCGCCGGTCGAAGAGCAGCTCGGGGTCGATCCGCCCGTGGTCGGCCCCGACGACCGGGATGCCCGGGGCGCACAGGCTGGCCAGCAGGCCCTCGATCCGGGCCCGCTCCGCGGCGTCCACCCGGTCGGTCTTGTTGAGCACGACCAGGTCCGCGACGGCGAGGTGCCGGTCGGTCTCCGGGTGCCGGGACCGCGTCGCGTCGAACTCCGCCGCGTCCACGACCTCCACCATCCCGCCGTAGCGGATGCCGGGATTCTCGTTGGCCACGAGCATCCGGACCATCTCCTGGGGCTCGGCCAGCCCGCTCGCCTCGATGACGATGACGTCGATCCGGTGCGCGGGGGCGGCGAGCTTCTCCAGGTACGCGTCGAGCTCGCTGCCGTCGACGGCGCAGCACAGGCAGCCCCCGCCGAGGGAGACCATCGAGTCGCCGACCTGGCCGGCCACCGACATGGCGTCGATCTCGATCGACCCGAAGTCGTTGACGACGACCCCGATCCGGGTGCCGGCGCGGTGGGCGAGGAGGTGGTTGAGCACGGTGGTCTTGCCGGATCCGAGGAATCCGGCGAGGACGACGACGGGGATGGGCTGCCTGCTGTTCACCCGGTCGATCGTAGTCAGCCCAGCGCCGGTACCGGCTGCGGAGGGGTGGGACCGGTGTACCGGGCGGCAGGTCGGATGATCTTCGAATCGGCGGCCTGTTCCAGGACGTTCGCGCTCCAGCCGACCACGCGGGCCGCGCAGAAGGTCGGGGTGAACATCTCGCGCGGGAGCCCGCACAGCTCCATGACCACGCCCGCGTAGAACTCCACGTTGGTGTGCAGTTCGCGGCCCGGCTTGAGCTCGGCGAGGATCTCCTCGACCTGGCGCTCGACCTCGACGGCGAAGTCCACCAGCGGCCCGCCGAAGCCGCGGGCGATGTCCCGCAGCATCCGCGAGCGGGGGTCCTCGGTGCGGTAGACGGGGTGGCCGAAGCCCATGATCCGCTCCCCCGCGAGCACCCGCTCGCGGATCCACGGACCGATCCGGTCCGCGGTGCCGATCGCGTCCAGCGTGTCCAGGGCCCGGCTCGGGGCGCCGCCGTGCAGCGGCCCGGAGAGCGCCCCGATCGCACCGGTCAGGCAGGCCGCGACGTCGGCGCCGGTGGAGGCGATGACACGGGCGGTGAAGGTGGAGGCGTTGAATCCGTGGTCGATGGTGGAGATCAGGTACCGCTCTATCGCGCGGGCCCTGACCGGGTCGGGCTCCTGCCCGGTCAGCATGTACAGGTAGTTCGCGGCGTACGGCAGGTCGTCGCGCGGCTCCACCGGCTCCAGCCCCTGCCCCAGCCGGTGCAGGGCGGTGAGCAGGGTGGGCACGGCGGCGCAGGCGGCCAGCGCGTCGGCGGCCCGGCGGTCCGGGTCGAGGTCGTAGACCGGGCGGAATCCGGCGGACGCGCCGAGCAGCGAGAGCGCCGTGCGCAGTCCGGCCAGCGGTCCGGACAGCGCGGAGGCCCGGGCGAGGGCGGGCAGGGCGTCCCGTACCGCGGCGGGCAGGCGGCGCAGCGGGGCGGTCTCCGCGGCGAACGCGGCGCGCCGGGCGGCGTCCGCGGGCAGGGTGCCGCGGAACATCAGGTGCCACACGTCCTCGAAGCCGCGGCTCTCGGCGAGCTCTACGGCCGAGTACTGGCGGTAGTGGTAGAAGCCCTCACGGCCTCGGACGTCACCGAGCTCGGTGTCGGTGACCACGACTCCCGCGAGACCGCGGGGCACTGCGACGGTGGTGTTCATGCATCGACCATCGATGATTGATGGAATCCTTGTCAATATTGATTGAATCAACCTATGTAGGCTTGCGTGCATGAACGACGAGCGACGGCTCACCACCCGGCAGGCCGCCGAACTGCTCGGGGTGAAACCCGCGACGGTGTACGCCTATGTGAGCCGGGGTCAGCTGACCAGCCGGCGCGACCAGGTCGGCCGCGGCAGCACCTTCGACGCGGCCGAGGTGGCGGAGCTCGCCCGGCGCAGCCGTCGCGAGGCGGCGGCCCCGCCCGCCGGGGAGCTGTCCGTACGCACCTCCCTCACGCTCATCGAGGCCGACCGCTACTACTTCCGGGGCGTCGACGCCGTGGCCCTGGCCTCGCGCTACCGCTACGAGGAGGTCGCCGAGTGGCTCTGGACGGGGAGCCTCGCCCACGGGGCGCGGTTCACCGCTCTACCGGAGCCGCTCGCCGCGGCCCGCAGGGCGGTGGCGGCCCTGCCCGGGCACAGCGGGCCGGTGGACCGGCTGCGGGTGGCCGTCGCCGCCGCCGCGGTCGCGGACCCGCTGCGCTTCGACCTGTCCGAGGAGGCCGTACTGGGCTCCGCGCGCTGCCTGATCCCCACCCTGGTCGGCGCCCTGCCCGTACGGGAACCGGCCCGGTGGGCCGGCGACTCCCGCATCGCCCGGCAGCTGTGGTCGCGGCTGACCGGACAGGAACCCGACCCGGACTCCCTGGCCGCCCTCGACCTGGCGCTGGCGCTGCTCGTCGACCACGATCTGGCCGCGTCCACGCTGGCCGTACGGGTGGCCGCGTCGGCGCGGGCCCATCCGTACGCGGCGGTGTCGGCCGGGCTCGGCGCGCTGGAGGGGCCGCTGCACGGCGCGGCCGGACGCCTGGCGCACCGGATGCTGGTGGAGGTCCTGGAGCGCGGCGGGGCCGCGCCGGTGGTCGCGGAGTACCTGCGGGCCGGACGCCGCGTGCCCGGCCTCGGCCACCGGCTGTACCAGGGGGAGGACCCGCGGGCGCGGGCCCTGTTCGACCGGCTGGAGGGCCTGCCGCAGGCCGCCCCCGCGCTGGGCGCGGCGCGCGAGGTGGCCGCGGTGATGGGCCGGCAGGGCGGGCTGCACGCGAACGTGGACCTGGCCCTGGCCGTGCTGACGGTGTCGTGCGGGATGGCGGCGGAGGCCGGGGAGACGGTCTTCGCGGTGGCGCGCACGGCGGGCTGGATCGCGCATGCGCTGGAGGAGTACCAGGAGCGGCCGCTGCGGATGCGGCCGAGCGGGCAGTACCAGGGGCCCCGCCCGCCACAGCCGATGCCCTGACGGACACCGCCCCTCCGACCGTCCGGTTCTCCGGCCTCCGGCCGTCCGGTGTGATGCCGGCGGTCCGGCCGCGGTGTCAGGCCCGCAGCCAGACCGCCGCGTCCTGCGGGAGCAGCCCCGAGCCGTCCAGGGCGGAGCTGCCCAGCAGGAGCCGGGTGCGGGCCGGCAGCGGGACCGGCCCCTCGGAGAGGTTGACCACGCAGACCAGCCCGTCGGGGCGGCTGAACGCCAGCACCCCGGGCGGCCCGTGCAGCCACTCCAGCGAGCCGCCGCCGAAGCCGGCGGCCGCGCGGCGCAGTCCGAGCGCCGTCCGGTAGAGGCTCAGCATGGAGTGCGGGTCGCCGTCCTGCCGGTCGGCGGCGTACTCCGGCCAGTTCACTGGCTGTGGCAGCCAGGGCTCGTTCCAGGGTTGCGCGGTCCAGGGCAGCGGGACCCGGCAGCCGTCGCGGCCGGGGTCGGTGCCGCCGGAGCGGAAGTGCATCGGGTCCTGGATCCGGCTGAGCGGTATATCAACTTCCGGCAGCCCCAGTTCCTCGCCCTGGTAGACGTACACGGCGCCGGGCAGGGCCAGCGTGAGCAGGGCGGCGGCGCGGGCCCGCCGGGTGCCGAGCGCCAGGTCGGTCGGGGTCCCGAAGGCCTTCGCGGCGAAGTCGAAGCCGGTCTCGGCGCGCCCGTAGCGGGTGACCGTACGCGTCACGTCGTGGTTGCAGAGCACCCAGGTGGCCGGGGCCCCGACGGGTGCGTGCTCGGCGAGCGTCTCCTCGATGGACGTGCGCAGCCGTCCCGCGTCCCACGGGCAGCTGAGGAAGGAGAAGTTGAAGGCGGTGTGCAGTTCGTCGGGGCGCAGGTAGCGGGCGAACCGCTCGGAGTCGGGCAGCCAGACCTCGCCCACGAAGATGGCCCCGTACTCGTCGGCGATGGCGCGCCAGGAGCGGTAGACGTCGTGCAGCTCGTCGCGGTCGATGTACGGGTGGATCTCGCCGGGCCAGGGCTCGGGCGAGCGCCCTGCCAGGTCGGGCAGGGCCGGATCCTTCACGAGCAGGGCCGCCGAGTCGATGCGTACGCCCGACACCCCCCGCTCGAACCAGAAGCGCAGGATCTCCTCGTGCTCGCGGCGGACGGCGGGGTGGTCCCAGTTGAGGTCCGGCTGCTGCGGGGTGAACAGGTGCAGGTACCACTCCCCGTCCGGCACCCGGGTCCAGGTGGCGGCGCCGTTGAACTGCGACGGCCAGTCCCCGGGCGGCAGTTCGCCGTGCTCGCCGCGGCCCGGGCGGAAGTGGAAGAGCTCCCGCTCGGGGCTGCCGGGGCCGGCCGCGAGGGCCGCCCGGAACCAGGCGTGCCGGTCCGACACGTGGTTCGGGACGATGTCGACGATGGTCCGGATGCCCAGCTCGCGGGCCTCGCAGATCAGCTTCTCGGCTTCGGCGAGGGTGCCGAAGGCGGGGTCGATGGTGCGGTAGTCGGCGACGTCGTAGCCGCCGTCGGCGAGGGGTGAGAGGTACCAGGGGGTGAACCACAGGGCGTCCACGCCGAGTTCGGCCAGGTAGGGCAGCCGGGCCCGGACGCCCGCGAGGTCACCGGTGCCGTCCCCGTCGCCGTCGGCGAAGCTGCGTACGTACACCTGGTAGATGGCGGCCGTGCGCCACCAGCCGGCGGCGTCTTCGGGCAGGGGAAAGTCAGCCACGAGGGGTCCTTTCACGGGGGCGGCCGGGCGTGGCGGTGCGGGTCGCGGGGGTCAGCCCTTGAGGGAACCCGCCGTCAGGCCGCTCATGATGTTGCGCTGGAAGATCAGGAAGATGACGAGCGTGGGCGCCGAGGCCATCGCGAGTGCGGCGATGAGATGGTTCTCCGGGACCCCTGAGGCCAGCGAGTAGATGCCGACGTTGAGCGTCTGGAGCGCCGGGTCGGGGAGGGTGAGCATCGGCCAGAGGAAGTCCTTCCAGACGCCGACGATCGCGAAGATCGACACGACGCCCAGGACGGGCCGGGACATCGGCAGGACGATCGAGCGCAGCGTGCGGACCGCGCTCGCCCCGTCGATGGCGGAGGCATCGAGGATCTCCTGCGGGATCGAGTCGAAGAACCGCTTCAGCAGGAAGATGTTGAAGGCGTTGGTGACGGACGGCAGCCAGATCACCCAGGGCGTGTTGAGCAGGTTCCGCTGGATGAGCGGCATGTCGAGCACCGTGAGGTACTGCGGGACGACCAGCACGGTCGCCGGGATCATCAGGGTCGCCAGCATCATCCCGAGCACGGCCTTGCCGAGCACCGGGCGCAGCCTGGACAGCGAGTAGGCGGCGGCCACGTCGAGCACGAGCTGGAAGGCCAGCGCCCCGAAGGAGTAGTAGAGGGTGTTGAACAGCAGCCTGGCCAGGTCCATGACCTTCCAGGCGGCCGTGTAGTTGGCGGTGTGCAGGGAGTCGGGCACGAGGGTCGGCGGGACCTGGGCGAACTCCTCGGTGCTCTTGAGGCCGCCCGCGACCATCCAGTAGAGGGGCCCGAGGAAGACGAGGGTGAAGCCGCCCACGACCAGGGCGAGTGCGGTCCAGTACAGGACCCTGCCCCGGGTGCGGCCGCGTTGCATCGGCGATATCAGCGTGCGCTCTGCCATGGGACGGGCTCCTTGTCAGCTCTCGTTGTCACGGCTGAGGCGGACGTACAGCGCGGAGAAGCCCGCGAGCAGGACGAGCAGGCACAGGCCCAGGGCCGCGGCGCCGCCGTACTGGTTGAAGCTGAAGGCGTACTGGTAGATGAGGACGACGACGGTGGTGGTCGAGCCCTCGGGGCCGGCCCCTCCGGTCAGCAGGAACGGTTCGACGAACACCTGCATGGTGGCGATGATCTGCATCAGCAGCATGAGCGAGAGGATCAGCTTGGTCTGCGGGATCGTCACGTGCCAGATCTTGCGCAGGAGCCCCGCCCCGTCGAGTTCGGCGGCCTCGTACAGCTCGCCGGGGATGCCCTGGAGGGCGGCCAGGTAGATCAGGGTCGCACCGCCCATGTTCATCCACGTGGAGGCGAGGACGACGGAGAGCATCGCGGTGTCGGTGGACTGCAGCCAGTCCTGCGCGGGGAGGTGCAGGAACTCCAGCGCCCTGTTGAACAGGCCGTACCCGGGGTCGTAGAAGTACTTGAAGAGCAGGACCGAGGCCACCGGCGGCATCATCACCGGCAGGTAGACGAGCAGGCGCAGGTAGCCCTGGCCGTGGCGGAACTCGTTCAGCACCAGGGCGACCACGAACGGGACGACGAAGCCGAGGAGCAGGGCCAGTCCGGTGAAGAGCAGGGTGTTGCGCCAGGCCTGCCAGAAGTTCGGGTCCCCGAAGACATAGGCGAAGTTGTCCCAGCCGACCCAGCGGGTGGTGCCGTTCTCGGTCTTCTGGAAGGCCAGCAGGAACTCCCGGACCATCGGGTACCAGGAGAAGAAGGAGAAGCAGAGGACGGCGCCGATCAGGAAGCCGTGGGCCGTGAGGTTCCGCTTGAGCGCCCGGCGGAACTCCGCGCGGGAGGTCCGGGGCAGGGCTCCGGGCAGGGCTCGGGGCAGGTTGGGGGCCGGCATCGCCGCTCGCTCCTTGGGGTCGTCGTCTTCGGTACGCGGGAGGCGGGGGCCCCGGCGGGGACCCCCGGCCGCCGCTACTGGTTGCCCAGCACCTGGTTGACCGCCTTCTCGGCCTCGCCGAGGAGCTGTGCGCGATCCGCGTCCTTGTTGGTGAGGACCCCCGACATCACCTTGTCGAGGACCTTGTAGACCTCCTGAGCCTTCAGCGGCTCCGGCTTCCCGGGCACCGGGTTGTCCAGGAAGGCCTTGAAGTTGGCGACGGGCATGGTGGCGCTGGCGGCCTTGAGCCGGTCGTCCTCGGTCTTGCTGGCGCCGGTGAAGAACGCGGGCTGCGGAAGGCCGACCGGCAGGCCGTCGGCCTTGCTGCGGTCGTACCGGAACTGGCCCTTGCCCACCGAGAGGGTCTTGAAGTTCAGCCAGGCGACGGCGGCCTTGACCTTGTCGGGCGAGCTGCCCTTCTTGATCATGTAGCCGTTGCCGCCGGCCAGCGTGGCCGCGCCGCCGGGGATGGGGCCCATGCCGAAGTTGTCGTACTTGGCACCGAGCTGCTGGACCATGTAGGTGATGTCGTCGGGCGCGGCGAGGAACATGCCGAGCTTGTCCGAGGCCATCTGCTTCTGCAGGTCGCCCCACTTGAGCAGCTGGGTCTTGCCCATGCTGTCGTCCTCCCAGCGCATGGCGTGGAGGTTGTCGACGATCTGCTTTCCGGTGGGGTTGTTGAAGGCGGCCTTGCCGTCGGCGCCGACGACGTCGCCGCCCATGCCGTACATGGTGGCCGTGAAGTGCCAGCCGCCGGTGTTCTCCACGCTGTACTCGCCGAAGCCGGCCACGCCGTTGCCGAGGGCAGCGATCTTCTTGGCGGCGGCCCGGACCTCCTCCCAGCTGCGCGGCGGGGTGTCGGGGTCGAGCCCGGCCTGCTGGAAGAGCTTGCGGTTGACCAGCAGGCCCATCGTGTAGTTGCTGGTCGGTACGCCGTAGAGCTTGCCGTCCCGCTTCAGGACGTCGAGGACGTTCTTGTCGATGTCGCCGAGCGCGGGCACCGAGGCGGGGGTGACGTACGCCGAGATGTCCTCGGCCCCGTCGTTGTCCAGCACCTGCTGGAGGTCGGTGAAGTAGGCGTAGAAGACGTCCGGCTGGGACTTGGCCTTCAGCATCGCGGTGAAACGCGGGGGTTCCAGGCACTGGCCGGGGGTGGAGCGGCCCTCGATGGTGACGTTCGGGTACGCCTTGTTGAACTCCGCCACGTCCTCCTTCCACTCCTTGAGCTCGGCCGCCTTCGCCGCGGGCGGCATGCAGTCGATGGAGAGGGTGACCTTGGTCTTCGGGTCGAGCGGGGCGGAGGCGTCGGTGGAACCGCCGCCGGACTGGGGCTTGTCGTCGCCGCTGCTGCTCGTGCCGCAGGCCGCGAGGGCGGTCACGGCGAGCGCGGAGGCGAGGGCTGCCGCGACGGTGCGGCGGACGTTGGTTCTCATCGGTGGTCCCCTTCGAGCATCGGGCAGGAGGCGTGGGGGCGAGCGCGGCACACTCAACCACCACCCACAGATGAACGCAAGATCTCGCGTAGATTTCGTAATACATCGACAGAGTGGGAGCGGGACAGCGGTTGGCGAACGCAAAAAGGGGCCCCGGAGCGTCTCTGTGACGTTCCGGAGCCCTGTCCGCGCCGCGCGCGGGCGGCCCGTCGGCGGCCGCGGCTACCCGCGCGGGGCCTGTGCGGTGGAGCCGCGGACCACCAGCTCCGGCTCGAAGAGCAGCTCACCGGGCTGTACGGCGGCCCCCTGGATCTGCGCCGTGAGCAGCTCGACGGCGGCCCGGCCCATGGCCTCGATCGGCTGGCGCACGGTGGTCAGCGGGGGCTCGGTGCAGTTCATGAAGGCCGAGTCGTCATAGCCCACCACCGAGACCTGGCGGGGCACCTCCAGTCCCCGGCGGCGGGCCGCCCGCACCGCGCCGAGGGCCAGCGGGTCGCTCGCGCAGATGATGCCGGTGACCCCGCGGTCCAGCAGCCGGGAGGCGGCCGCATGCCCTCCCTCCAGGGAGAACAGGGCCCGCTCCACATGGGCTCCGGGCAGCTCGGTGCCGGCCGCGGCGGCCACCGCCTGGGCGGCCACCAGCTTGCGCAGCGAGGGCATGTGGTCGGGCGGGCCCAGCACCAGCCCGATCCGCTCGTGCCCCAGCGAGGCCAGGTGGCGCCAGGCCTGTTCGACCGCGACGGCGTCGTCGCAGGCCACGCACGGGAAGCCGAGGTCCTCGATGGAGGCGTTGATGAGCACCACCGGAACCTTGCGCTCGGACAGCAGCCGGTAGTGCTCGTGGGGGGCGTCGGCCTGCGCGAAGAGACCGCCGGCGAAGACCACCCCGGACACCTGCTGCTGGAGCAGCAGCTCCACGTAGTCGGCCTCGGAGACCCCACCGGTAGTCTGGGTGCACAGCACCGGGGTCAGCCCCTGCTGGGCCAGCGCACCGCCGATGACCTCGGCGAAGGCCGGGAAGATGGGGTTCTGGAGCTCGGGCAGCACCAGCCCGACCAGCCGGGCGCGCTCGCCGCGCAACTGGGTGGGGCGCTCGTACCCGAGGACGTCCAGCGCGGTCAGCACGGACTGGCGGGTCGCCTCCGAGACGCCCGGCTTGCCGTTGAGCACCCGGCTGACCGTGGCCTCGCTGACTCCCACCTTCTTCGCCACTTGAGCAAGTCGTCGCGTCATGAACGCAAGACTAGCGCAAGGAATGCAAGTTCCTTGCAGTTCGATTAGGGCCAGTTTGGCGCACGGAAGCCCGGTCCGAAAGGGGCCGGCGCAGACGGCTGGGCGGGACACCGCCGGGGTGCCCCGCCCAGCCGCCGGACAGCCGCTACGGCAGCTGGTTGATCCTGAACGTCGAGGTCGTGTTCCGTACGTCCACGGCGTTGTCGCTCATCTTCAGGTTGTGGATGGTGACCTCACCGACCGCCGGGCCCTGCCCCGCCTCGGGCATCTCGTTCGCCCAGAGGCCGAAGCCGGACTTCGCGTCGAAGGCGTCGCCGCTCTTCCTCGCCCCGGTGATGGTGATGTCCCGCAGGATGGTGTCCTTGATGGGATTGACCGGCTGACCGCCGATGTACTGCGTCTGGAACATGATTCCGCTGTACGTCGGGTCGACGATGTCGACGTTGTTGATCCGGATTCCCTGGAACACCTTCGAGGCCGAGAACAGCCAGATGCCCGGGAAGGTCTGCGCCCCCCAGAAGTGGCCGCCGGATCGGACGATCGACATGTTCTCGAAGGTCGTCGGATCCGTCCCGAAGCCGTTCATCGGATACCCGAAGTCCAGCGAGCTGATGGTGATGCCCGAGTAGACGAGGGTGTCGGCGATGTGGATGTTGCGGAAGGTGTTGTTGTAGCCGCCGTAGACGGCCACACCGGCCGCGCGCCAGGTCAGGATGGAGGTCAGGTTCTCGTAGACGTTGTTCTTCATGTCCGCGCCGCCCGCGTCGATCGCGGAGAACAGCGCGAAGCTGTCGTCTCCGGTGGCCCGCGCCTCGTTGTTGGTCACGAGGTTGTCCGTGGAGCCGTTGGTCATGTTGATCCCGTCGGCGAACATGTCGCGGATCCGGGAGTTCTTGATGGTGATCCGGTCGGTATTGGCGCCCCAGTACAGGCACACCATGTGCTCGTTCCAGATGTTGTCGATCGTGATGTCGGAGACGTTGGCGAAGTCGAAGACCTTGCCCGGGCCGTCGATGCGCGAGGTGTAGTTGCCGAAGTAGGCGAAGCCGGAGAAGGACGAGCCCTTCGCGGTGCCCTCCGCCCGCCAGCCGATGTCGGTGTTGTCCTGGGAGGACGGGGCGTGGAAGCGGGTGAACCACGGCCCGGCGCCCGCCACCTGCACGGCCTTGCCGTACACCTGGAACTTGCTCGCGGTCTGGTAGTCGCCCGGCGGCAGGTAGACGCCGACGAGCTTGCCGGTGGTGTCCATCCGGACCTTGTCCAGGGCGTTCTGCACGTCCTGGTGGGTGAAGCCGGCGGGCACGGTGTAGGTCGCCGGGTCCGGGTTGGGGATCTCCGCGGCCTGTTCCAGGCTGACGAAGTCGATGGCGTAGGTGGAGGTGTTGGCGGCGTCCTTCTGCAGACGGATCCTGCTGCCCTGCGGGACGGTCTCGCCCAGCAGGATGTTGGCCTCGTCGTAGATGTGCCGCGGGGCGCCGGAGCCGGGCGAGTTGCCCGGGGAGGCCTCGGCGCCGTACAGCCAGGCGTACTTGGAGGTCAGCGGCAGGGTCTTCTTGAGGGTGCCGTTGACGTAGACGTTGATGGTGGAGTCGATGCCTCCGCCGCCCGGGGCGTCCGGGATGGAGAAGCGGGTGACCAGGGTGTTGGTCGCGGCCCGGGTGGTGAACTCGACGTACTCGCCGGTGGCGTCGAGGCTGACGGCCTTGCGGCCCGAGGCCTCGCCCGCGATGTCACCGATGGTGCGGTTGGGCCCGACCACGGCGGCACCGCCGCCGACGGTCCCGTCCTCCGCCTCGTACATGTCGAAGGGCATGTTCGCCCCGCGGCCCACGAAGAACGGCTTGGTGGAGGTGTTGTTGCCGCGCTTGACCGGCAGTTCGTTGGCGTCGTCGGCCAGGACCACCTTGACGGTGTACTTGCCGTTGGCGGCCGGCCAGCTGCCGAGCGCCACCGGCGCCGAGGAGGCACCGGCCGCGAGGGCGCCGCTGAAGGAACCCGTCAGGGTACGGACGGTGGCGCCGGCCGCGTCCTGCAGGACGAGCGTGATCCCGTGCGCGCCGGCGGCGGCCGCGACCGTGCCCTGGTTCTTCACGGTGACGGTGAAGTTCACCGGCTGCCCCGCGGAGGGGGCGCCGGGCGACCAGCTCACGGCGGAGGCGACCAGGTCGGAGCTGTCGACCGGGCGGACCACCAGCGGCGGGCCGGTGAAGGTGTTGTTGCTGTCGTTCTGCTCGACGACGGTGTTCGCCTCGTCCACCACCGCGCTCAGCGGGTACGTCCCCGCGTCGCGCGGGCCGATCCCGGCGGTGACGGTGGCCGAAGCCCCCGCGGCGAGCGCGGGCACGTTGGCCGTACCGGCCTTCGCGCCGCCCAGCTGGAAGGTGACCGAGGTGGCCGGGGCCGCGGCCGGGCCGCTGTTCCTGACGGTGGCCGAGAGGGTGACCGGGTCCGATTCGACCGGGCTCGCCGGGGCCGCGCTCAGTGCGCTGATCTCCAGGTCGGGGTTGGGCGCCGGGACTCCGATGACCTGGAACTCGGCGATCTGGCCGTTGGAGGCCCCGGTGTTGGCCGTGAAGCGCAGCTGCACGTCCGCGACGCGGGTGGTCAGCGGGATGGTGACGGTGTTGCCGGACGCCGGGTCGAAGGCGTAGTCCTTGGCGGCGACCAGGGAGGTGACCGCGGAAGCGCTCTGCTCGCGCCCGAGGACCTGGATGTTCTGGGTACGGGCGCCCCAGCCGCTGTCCGGGTTGAGCTTGAGGACGAGACGGCCGAGGTCGGCGTTGGCTCCGAGCTTCACCGTGAGGGTGCTCGGGTAGGCGCCCGCCGCGCCCTCCCAGTAGGTGCTGGTGCTGTTGTCGTTGGCGTTCTCCGCGACGAAGGTGTGGATGACCGAGGAGCCGGTGATCGGCTTGCCCACGGCCAGGTTGGAACCGCCCCCTCCGGTGCCGTTGCGGGTCACCGTGTTGCTGTCGCCCGAGCGGTTTCCCGCGGCGTCCTTGGCGCGCACGAAGTAGCTGACGGTGGCGCTCGCCGGCTGCGTGTCCGTGTAGGTGGTGGCGTTGCCCGCGACGGTGGTGCGCAGCTGGTTGTTGGCGTACACCTCGTAGCCGGTGACGCCGAAGTTGTCGGTCGCTGCCTGCCAGGTGAGCTTGACCTGGCCGGCGGCGGGTTCGGTGAGGGCCAGGGAGCCCGGGGCGGTGGGAGCCTGTGTGTCGCCGGTGTCGCCGGCGCGGGTGACGCCGTTGCTGTTCGGGGACTGGTTGCCGGCCGCGTCCTTGGCGCGCACGTAGTAGCTGACGGTGGCGCTCGTCGGCTGGGTGTCGGTGTAGGTGGTGACGTTGCCGGCCACGCTGGTGCGCAGCTGGTTGTTGGCGTAGACCTCGTAGCCGGTGACGCCGACGTTGTCGGTGGCCGCCTGCCAGGTGAGCTTGATCTGGCCGGTGGCGGGCTCGGTGTAGGCGAGCGCGGTCGGTGCCGTCGGTGCCTGGGTGTCGCCCGTCTGCGGTCCGTAGATCTCCAGCTCGGAGAGCTGGCCGCCGGGCTGTACGGAGTTCAGCGAGATCAGCACGCGGACGTAGCGGGTGGTGGCGGGGTCGAAGGTGATGGTCACGGCGTTGCCGCCGGCCGCGTTGAACTCGTACCCCCTGGAGGCGGTGAGGTCGGTGAAGTCCGAGCCGTTGGCGCTGCCCTGGAGCTTCAGGGTCTGGGTGCGGGCGCCCCAGCCCTCGGGCAGCCGCAGGACCACGCGGTCCACGCGCACGGAGGCTCCGAGGTCGGCCTGGATCCACTGGGGCATGGCGTTGTTGGCGCTCTCCCAGTAGCTGGCGGTGTTCCCGTCGTTGGCGTTGGCCGGGAGGTAGACCTGCGTGCTGGTGCTCGCGGTCAGGGTCTTGCCGAGCGCCAGGTTGGCCGAGGACTCACCGGGGGCGCGGACCTCCAGCTCGGAGAGCTGCGCGGCCTGCCAGCCGGTGTTCGCGGTGATGTCGATCCGCACGTACCGGGTCTGGGTGGCGGGGAAGGTGATGGTCACCGCGTTCCCGCTGCCGGGGCCGAAGGTGTGGGTGGCCGAGCCGGCCAGGGTGCTGAAGGCGGTGCCGTCGGCGCTGCCCTGGACGGACAGGGTCTGGTTGCGGCTCTCCCAGGCGGCGGGCAGCTTGAGCACGACCTGGTCGACGCGGGTGGTGGCACCGAGGTCGGTCTGCACCCATTGCGGGAAGGTGCCGCCGGCGCTCTCCCAGTACGTCGTCTGGTTGCCGTCGGTGACGTGCGCGGCCCCGTAGGCGCCGTTGGTGCTGCTCGCGGCCGCGGGGCGGCCCGCGGCGATGCTCGGACCGCCGGCGGCTGCGGCGTTCAGGGCCGGCCAGCCCGTCATCAGCAGGGCTGTGGTGATGAGGGCGGCGACTGCCCGCCATCTCCCGTTGAGCCTTCTCATATGTCCTCGTCCCTCGGCATGAGTTTTCTGAACCAGGTGAGATAGGAATTTGCACTGTGCGGTGCGAGAGTTGCAGAGCATTGCTCAGTCGTCTACTGCCCTGACCGCACTTTCATGCCGTCATCACTTGCGCAAGCTGGGCGCAAATCACGCAAGCGATTTGCGTGCACCATGGAAATTCCGCTTATGCCCGAGCCGACCTACCGTTGCTACTCATGCGGTTCCTCCTCATGAGCGCTCGGCGCCTCGGGCTGCCCAGACGGGCCGTCTCCCAGATCCTGCTGACCCAGCTGGCCATCGCCGGCGGGGTCGTCGTGCTGGCCACCGGGCTGTTCCTGGCGCCGCTGAGCGCACAGCTCGACGACCAGGCCATGCGCCGAGCCCTGGCCATCGCCCAGAGCACTGCGGCCGACCCCTCACTGGCCGCCGACCTGCTGGACTCCGGGGCGTCCGAGGAGAGCCCCGTGCAGTCCTCGGCCGAGCGGATCCGCCGGGCCACCGGAGCCGAGTACGTGGTCGTCCTCGACCTGGACGGCATCCGCCGCTCCCACCCCAGCCCCGACCGGATCGGGCTGCCCGTCTCCACCGACCCCAGCGACGCCCTGGCGGGCCGCGAGGTCATGGAGATCGACGAGGGCACCCTGGGCCGCTCGGCCCGCGGCAAGGTGCCGCTCCTGGCCGCCGACGGCGAGATCGTCGGCGCCGTCTCGGTCGGCATCGCCTACGACAGCGTCCGGGACCGGCTGCTCGGCGCCATCCCCGGCCTGCTGGCCTACGCGGGCGGGGCCCTCGCCGCGGGCGCGCTCGCCGCCTATCTGCTGTCCCGCAGGATCCAGCGGCAGACCCGCGACCTCGCCTTCTCCGATATCGCCGGCCTGCTCGCCGAGCGCGAGGCGATGCTGCACTCCATCCGCGAGGGCGTGATCGCCCTCGACCGGGAGGACCGGATCCGGCTCGTCAACGACGAGGCCGCCCGCCTGCTCGGCCTGACGCCGGATTCCGCCGCCTCCCTCGCCGGGCGCCCGCTGGAGGAGGTACTGGGCGCGGGCCGCACCGCCGACGTCCTGTCGGGCCGCGTGACCGGCCTCGACCTGGTCACCGTCCAGGGACCGCGCGTCCTGGTCGCCAACCGGATGCCCACCGAGGACGGCGGCGCCGTCGCCACCCTGCGCGACCGCACCGAGCTCGAGCACCTGGGCCGCGAGCTCGACTCCACCCGGGGCCTGATCGACGCCCTGCGCGCCCAGGACCACGAGCACGCGAACCGCCTGCACACCCTCCTCGGCCTGCTGGAGCTGGGCCTGCACGAGGAGGCCGCGGAGTTCGTCACCGAGGTCGTCGGGGTGCACCGCACCACCGCCGAACAGGTCACCGAGAAGGTCCGCGACCCCCTGCTCGCGTCCTTGCTCGTGGGCAAGGCGACCGTCGCGGCGGAGCGCGGCGTCCCGCTGCGGCTGGCCGGGACCACCTTCCTGCCCGACCGCGTGGTCGACCCGGGAGGCCTCGTCACGATCCTCGGCAACCTCGTCGACAACGCCCTGGACGCCGCCGCCGGCTCGGCGGCGCCCCTGGTCGAGGTGGAGCTCAGCGCCGAAGGCCGCACAGCCGTGCTGCGGGTGCGCGACAGCGGCCCTGGCGTCCCCACCGACCGCCGCGAGGAGATCTTCACGGAGGGCTGGTCGACCAAGCAGCCCAAGGCCCACCGCGAACGCGGGCTGGGCCTCGCCCTCGTACGCCGTCTCGCGGAGCGTCAGGGCGGCAGCGCCCGGGCCGGCGAGGCAGCGGACGGAGGGGCGGAGTTCTCCGTCGTACTCCCGGAGGCCCTGCGGTGAACGAGACCCCGAGCCGAGTACTGGGCGTACTGGTCGTCGACGACGACATGCGTGTTGCCCGGATCAACGCGGCGTACGTGGCCAAGGTTCCCGGTTTCCGGGTCGTGTCCCAGGCCCATTCGGCCGCCGAGGCCATGGAGTTCCTCACCGCCCACCCCGTCGACCTGGTCCTCCTCGACCACTACCTCCCCGACGAGAACGGCCTGGACCTGGTGCGCCGCCTGCGCCAACGCGGCCTGCGCACCGACGTGATCATGGTGACGGCCGCCCGCGACCTCGCCACCGTCCAGGCCGCCATGCGCCTCGGCGCCCTCCAGTACCTGGTCAAGCCCTTCACCTTCGCAGGACTGCGCACGAAGCTGGAGGCGTACGGGACGCTGCGCCGCACCCTGGAGACCGGCGGCGAGGCCGAACAGGCCGAGGTGGACCGGATCTTCGGCGCCCTGGCCGGCGCCGGGTCCCCGAACGACCTCCCCAAGGGCCACTCCCCCACCACCGCCGAAGTGGTCCGCCAGGTCCTGCTGACGGCCGAAGGCCCGCTCTCCACCCAGCAGATCGCCGACCGAGCGGGCATCAGCCGGCAGACCGCCCAGCGCTACCTCAAGCTGCTGGACCGCACCGGCCGCGTCACGCTCGCCCTGCGCTACGGCGAGACCGGCCGCCCCGAACACCGCTACACCTGGCGCCCCTCCGACGCCTCCTGAACCTGCTCAGACCGCCCCGGCCCCGGTCAGCGAACGGACCTCGGTCTCCGCGTGCTTGCGCTCGTCCGCCTCCTCGCCTGAGGTGAGGGTGCCCAGCCAGCCCGCCAGGAAGCCCAGCGGGATCGAGACGATGCCCGGGTTCTGCAACGGGAAGAGCTGGAAGTCCACGCCCGGGAAGAGCGATTCGGGACTTCCCGAGACCACGGGCGACAAGGCGACCAGCAGGACCGCCGGGACCAGGCCCCCGTACACCGCCCAGACGGCCCCCCGCGTGGTGAAGTCGCGCCAGAAGAGCGAGTACAGCAACACCGGCAGATTGGCCGAGGCGGCCACCGCGAAGGCCAGCCCCACCAGGAAGGCCACGTTGAGGTCCTGCGCGAGCAGCCCCAGCGCGATCGCCACCGCCCCGATGCCGACGGCCGCGACCCGGGCCACCGCGACCTCGCTGCGCTGCCTGGCGTGCCGCCGCTTGAGGGAGGCGTACAGGTCGTGCGCGACGGAGGCCGAGGAGGCGAGGGTGATCCCGGCGACCACGGCGAGGATGGTGGCGAAGGCGATGGCGGCCACGAAGGCGAACAGCACCGCGCCCCCGGTGGTGCCCGCGCCGCCGCCGAGGAAGGCCGCGAGCAGCGGAACGGCCGTGTTCCCGGAGGCGTTGGAGGCCCGCACCTGGTCCGGTCCCACCAGCGCGGCCGCACCGAAGCCGAGCACGATGGTCATCAGGTAGAAGCCGCCGATCAGCGCGATCGCCCAGACCACCGACCGGCGGGCGGCCCGCGCCGTGGGCACGGTGTAGAAGCGCGACAGGATGTGCGGCAGCCCGGCCGTGCCCAGTACGAGCGCGAGGCCCAGGCTCATGAAGTCGAAGCGGGAGGTCCAGTCACCGCCGTACCTGAGGCCGGGGCTCAAGAAGCTCAGCCCGTGCCCGCTGCGGTCGGCGGCGGTGGTCAGCAGCTGGCCGAAGTTCCCGTGGAAGCGCAGGAGCACGAGCACGGTGAGGGTGATCGCCCCGCCCATCAGCAGGACGGCCTTCACAATCTGGATCCACGTCGTGGCCCGCATCCCGCCGAAGGACACGTAGACCACCATCAGGGCGCCCACGCCGATCACCGTGAGCGTCCGCGCGGTGGCGGTCGAACTCCCGAGCAGCAGGCCGACCAGACTGCCCGCACCCACCATCTGCGCGACCAGGTAGAGCACGGAGACGACCACCGACGAGGTGCCCGCCGCGATGCGCACCGGCCGCTCGCTCATCCGGGCGGCGACCACGTCGGCGAGGGTGAACCGGCCGCAGTTGCGGACGAGTTCGGCGACGAGGAACAGCACCACCAGCCAGGCCACGAGGAACCCCACCGAGTACAGCAGCCCGTCGTAGCCGAAGAGGGCGATCAGCCCCGAGATGCCGAGGAAGGAGGCGGCGGACATGTAGTCGCCCGCGATGGCGAAACCGTTCTCCATCGGGGAGAACAGCCGCCCGCCCGCGTAGAACTCCTCCGCCGACCCGTGCCGGTTGCGGCTGACCCAGGTGGTGATGCCCAGGGTCACCGCGATGAACAGGCTGAACAGGATCAGCGCGAGGGTCTGGTGCTCGGTGTTCACCGGCCGGCCCCCTTCGCCCGGTTCCGCTCCTGGCCGCGCTCCTGCTCGAAGACGGTCCAGCGCAGGTCGAGCGCGGCCCGGTCCCGGCGCAGCCGCGCGTGCCGGGCGTAGGCCCAGGTCAGCAGGAAGGTGCTGAGGAACTGGCCGAGCCCCGCCACCATGGCCACGTTCACCGCGCCCGCCACGGGCCGGGCCATCAGGCCGGGCGCCGCCGTCGCTGCGACCACGTAGGCGACGTACCAGAGGAAGAATCCGGCGGTCGCGGGGACGACGAACCCGCGGTAGCGGCTGCGGACCTCCTGGAAGGCGGCGCTGCGCTGCACTTCGAGGTAGATGTCGGATGCGCCGTGCGCGGGCTGCCCGCCGGGGGCCGGGTGGGGCGGGGAGGCGTCCCCTCCCTCGCCCCAGCCGACGGCCAGCGCGTCGTACCAGGGGTCGTCCAGCCGGATCGTTCCGGCATCACGACCTGCGTGCTTGTCCACCGAACTCTCCTTGTCCGCTGCCGCATTGGCCGCGTGCTCACAAGGATGTGCTCAATGGTCGCTTTCCGGACTGGTGTCCCGTCGCTCTTCACTCCTTCAGGTGATGGAGTGAAGAGCGGCGGTGTGCGAGGAGCGTCCGCCTGGTCAGGCGTCGATGCGCGAGCGGTCCAGGGTGGCCGCGGAGCTCGTGATGAACTCCTTGCGCGGGGCCACCTCGTTGCCCATGAGCAGGTCGAAGACCGTCTCGGCGGAGTCGAGGTCGCCGATGTTGATCCTGCGCAGGGTCCGGAAGCGCGGGTCCATGGTGGTCTCCGCCAGCTGGTCCGCGTCCATCTCGCCGAGGCCCTTGTAGCGCTGGATCGAGTCCTTGTAGCGGATGTTCTTGCGCTGGTACTCGAGCAGGGTCTGGCGCAGCTCGGTGTCCGAGTACGTGTAGACGTACTTGTCCTGGCCCTTCTTCGGCTGGACCAGCTCGATCCGGTGCAGCGGCGGCACGGCCGCGAACACCCGGCCCGCCTCGACCATCGGACGCATGTACCGCTGGAAGAGCGTGAGCAGCAGGCAGCGGATGTGCGCGCCGTCCACATCGGCGTCGACGAGGAGCACGATCTTCCCGTACCGGGCGGCGTCGAGGTCGAAGGTCCGGCCCGAGCCGGCTCCTATGACCTGGATGATCGCGCCGCACTCGGCGTTCTTGAGCATGTCCGAGACCGAGGACTTCTGGACGTTGAGGATCTTGCCGCGGATGGGCAGGAGCGCCTGGAACTCGGAATTGCGGGCGAGCTTCGCCGTGCCGAGGGCGGAGTCGCCCTCGACGATGAAGAGCTCGCTGCGGTCCACGTCGTCGCTGCGGCAGTCGGCCAGCTTGGCGGGCAGCGAGGAGGACTCCAGCGCGGTCTTGCGGCGCTGCGCCTCCTTGTGCTGGCGGGCCGCGATCCGGGTCCGGGCGGCCGCGACGATCTTCTCCATCACCGAGCGCGCCTGCTGCTTGTCGTCGCGCTTGGTGGAGGTCAGGAAGGCCTTGAGCTCCTTGGCGACCACGGCCGCCACGATCCGGGTGGCCGCGGAGGTGCCGAGGACCTCCTTGGTCTGGCCTTCGAACTGGGGTTCGGCGAGGCGGACGGTCACGACGGCCGTCATGCCCTCCATCGCGTCGTCCTTGACCACGTCGTCCTCGGCGACGCGCAGCAGCTTCGCCGAGCGCAGCACCTCGTTCACGGTCTTGGCGACCGAGCGCTCGAAGCCGGAGACGTGGGTGCCGCCCTTGGGGGTGGCGATGATGTTCACGAAGGACTTGACGTTGGTCTCGTAGCCCGTGCCCCAGCGCAGGGCGATGTCCACGCCGAGCTCGCGGGTGACCTCGGTGGGGGTCATGTGGCCGCGGTCGTCGAGGACCGGGACGGTCTCCTTGAAGGTGCCCGTCCCGGTGAGGCGCAGCACGTCGCAGACGGCCTTGTCCTGGGCGAGGTACTCGCAGAACTCGCTGATGCCCCCGTCGAAGCGGAAGGTCTCCTCGGTCTTGCCGGCCCCGTCGATGCCCCGCTCGTCGCGGACGACCAGGGTCAGGCCGGGGACGAGGAAGGCGGTCTGGCGGGCGCGCTGGTAGAGCGTCTCCAGATTGAGCCGGGCGTCCTTGAGGAAGATCTGCCGGTCGGCCCAGTAGCGGACCCGGGTGCCGGTCTTGCCCTTGGCGACGCGCTTGACCTTGCGCAGGCCGTTCGCGGGGTCGAAGGGGCTGTCGGGGCCCTGCTCGGTGAACATCCCGGGCACGCCGCGGCGGAAGCTGATCGCATGCGTGGAGCTGCTCCGGTCCACCTCGACGTCCAGCCGGGCGGAGAGGGCGTTGACCACGGAGGCGCCGACGCCGTGCAGGCCGCCGGAGGCCGCGTACGAGCCGCCGCCGAACTTTCCGCCGGCGTGCAGCTTGGTCATGACGACCTCGACGCCGGACAGGCCGGTCTTGGGCTCGACGTCCACGGGGATGCCGCGGCCGTTGTCCCGGACCTCCACGGAGGCGTCCTCGTGGAGGATCACCTCGATGTGGTCGCAGTACCCGCCCAGGGCCTCGTCGACGGAATTGTCGATGATCTCCCAGAGGCAGTGCATGAGGCCTCGGCTGTCGGTCGAGCCGATATACATGCCGGGGCGCTTGCGGACGGCCTCCAGCCCTTCGAGGACGAGCAGGTGCCGCGCGGTGTAGTTGGAACCGTCCCGGTCTGCTCCGGACAGCAGCGCGCTGGAAGGCACGGACGTGTCGGCGGTCACGCAGTTCGCTCCTCGCTGAATTTCTTTTCTGGCCCGGTGGGGCGCAGGGGTGGCTCGGGTGCCGGTCGAAGGGTACCGAGGCCAGGTAGAGCCGATGCAACGCCACCCTCGCGCGTTCTTCACCCTAGTCCAGATCCGCACGGTTGTTCGATCCCCCGAGGGGGTGAAGGAAACATCACGTTCCCTTCCAGGCATGAACCATTTAGGGTTCGGGCACGTCCTCATGAACAACCTGGCACTCAGCCGGGGGAGGATGGAACTGCAACGAGCGAACGACTGACAACGCGAAACCGTAAAGCAACGCAATACGGCTCCTTCGCCGCCAACCGGCAACAGCCGGCCAGCTTCGGAAGGAAGTTTCGAGGAAAAGCCGCGAGCGGGAACGTTTTCGGCCTGGTTGGATGTTGACCCTGGTACGACAGCTCGTCGAGCTAGAGAAGAGGCGACGTGACTACTGTTCTGACACCCGCGACCCCGCTGACGGCCGCTGACCGATGCGACCGTTGCGGCGCCCAGGCATATCTGCGCGTCGTCCTGCTGAGCGGCGGTGAACTGCTCTTCTGCGCCCACCACGGTCGCAAGTTCGAGCCGGAACTCAAGAAGATCGCCGCGGAAATACAGGATGAGACCGAGCGGCTCACGTCCGCTCCGGCTGCCCATGCCGAACCCGAGGACCGCTGACACAGGCCTGTTCCTCGCATCCGACGAGCCAGGACCGGCCAGGCCGGTCGACGGGCGGCACCCCTGAGACCCAGGGGTGCCGCCCGTCCTCACATCCGGGGCCGGCGGCTACGGCCGCCGCTCGCCCGTAGCCGCCGGCTGCGGTCCGTGCACCGTGCGATGCCCCTGTACGGGCCCTGCACCGACCCCGGAGGCCCTTCCGGGGCCGGTCCGGGACTCCTGCACCCCGGCGGGCTGCGCGCCGCTCTCCTGGGCTGTCACGAAGCCGACGAGCGGTGCGATGCGCGTGTAGACCCCCGGGCTGTCGGCCCGCCCGCAGCCGCGCCCCCACGACACCAGGCCGATCAGCCGACCCTGGGCCACCAGCGGTCCCCCGCTGTCGCCCTGGCAGGCGTCCTTGCCGCCGCTGTCCTCGCCCGCGCACACCATCGATTCCGCCTGGTACTGCCCGCTCGCGTCCCCCGGGTAGGCACGCCCGCAGACCTCGTCGGACAGCACGGTCACCCGCGCGGCACGCAGCGCGTACGCGTAGTCGCCGAAGCCGCTGGTGTCGCCCCAGCCGTATACGGCCGCCTCGGTCCCGGGCGCGTAGGCCGAGTGCCCCGCTCCGGCCATGGGGATCACGTAGTGCGCCGGCAGGGACTCGGCGAGCTCCAGGACGGCGAGGTCGCCGGCGTTGCTGGCGGGGTCGTAGTCCGGGTTCACCCGGGCGCCGCGCACCGCGATCTCCCGGCCGTCGCTCGCCCGCAGCTCCGTACGCCCGGCGACCACCCGGAGGTCGCCGACCGACTCGACGGAGCCGCCGAGCACGTCGCGGCCCAGGCAGTGGGCCGCCGTCAGCACCTTCGACGGGGCCACCACGACGCCCCCGCAGAACTGCCCGCCGCGCGTACCCCCGAACCGGTCACGGCTGGCCAGGGCCACCACCCAGGGGCTCTCGCCGACCTTCACCGGCTTGCCGCCGATCACCACGCTGTCCGCGGCCGCCTGCGGCGCCTGGGCCAGGGGCGCCACGACCGCTCCCGCCGCCAGGGTCAGCGCTCCCGCCAGAGCGCGGGCAATGGGACGACGCATGAGGCCTCCTGACTCCGAGTGTGCATGACTCCACCCAGAGTGGGATGCCCGGTGGCCGTGCGCACCCGCGCGGCCACCGGCGCCGCTAGTCGGTATCGGTCCCGGTTTCGCTGCCGGACGGGCCGGTCAGTCGAGGTAGTCGCGCAGCACCTGGGATCGGGAGGGGTGGCGCAGCTTCGACATGGTCTTGGACTCGATCTGGCGGATGCGCTCGCGCGTGACGCCGTAGACCTTGCCGATCTCGTCGAGGGTCTTGGGCTGGCCGTCCGTGAGGCCGAACCGCATCGAGACCACGCCGGCCTCGCGCTCGCTGAGGGTGTCGAGCACCGAGTGCAGCTGCTCCTGCAGGAGCGTGAAGCTCACGGCGTCGGCCGGGACGACGGCCTCGGAGTCCTCGATGAGGTCACCGAACTCGCTGTCGCCGTCCTCGCCGAGCGGCGTGTGCAGGGAGATCGGCTCGCGGCCGTACTTCTGGACCTCGATGACCTTCTCGGGGGTCATGTCGAGTTCCTTGGCCAGCTCCTCCGGGGTGGGCTCGCGGCCCAGGTCCTGGAGCATCTGGCGCTGCACGCGGGCGAGCTTGTTGATGACCTCGACCATGTGCACCGGGATGCGGATGGTGCGGGCCTGGTCGGCCATCGCGCGCGTGATCGCCTGGCGGATCCACCAGGTCGCGTACGTGGAGAACTTGTAGCCCTTGGTGTAGTCGAACTTCTCGACCGCGCGGATCAGGCCCAGGTTGCCCTCCTGGATCAGGTCCAGGAAGAGCATGCCGCGGCCGGTGTAGCGCTTGGCGAGGGAGACCACGAGGCGGAGGTTGGCCTCCAGCAGGTGGTTCTTCGCGCGGCGGCCGTCCTCCGCGATGATCTCCAGCTCGCGCTTGAGCTTGGGCGCCAGCTTGTCCGAGTTCGCCAGCTTGTCCTCGGCGAACAGTCCGGCCTCGATGCGCTTGGCGAGCTCGACCTCCTGCTCGGCATTGAGCAGCGGGACCTTGCCGATCTGCTTGAGGTAGTCCTTGACCGGGTCGGCGGTGGCTCCGGCGACGACCACCTGCTGGGCCGGGGCGTCGTCCTCGTCGTCCGAGATGACGAAGCCCTTGTTCTCGCCGCCCTCGTCCTCCTCCTCGCCTTCGGCCTTGGCGGCGTCGGGACCCTCCTCCGGGGTCTCCTCGTCACCGGCCTCGTCGGCGTCCTTCTTGGAGGCGGTCTTCTTCGCGGCCGTCTTCTTGGCGGCGGTCTTCCGGGCGGGTGCCGCCTTCTTCGCCGCCGTCTTCTTGGCCGCCGTCTTCTTCGCGGGTTCGGTTCCGGGCTCGTCGGCGAGGGCGTCCGCGGTCTCCGGGTCCGTGGTCTCGGCCGCCGGGGCCGCCGCCGCGGTCGCCACGGGCTGGGCCGCCGTCGTCTTCGCCGCCGTCTTCTTGGCGACGGGTTCGGTGGCCGTCCGCTTGGCCGGGCTCTTCGCTGCGACGCTCTTGCGGGTGGTGCGCTTGGGCGACTCCGCGGCACTGACCATCAGCGTCACACCCTCTTCCTCGAGGATCTGGTTGAGGCTGCGCAGAACATTCTTCCACTGGGTCGCAGGAATCTGGTCAGCCTCGAAGGCCCGACGCACGTCATCGCCGGCGATCTGCCCCTCGGCCTTGCCCCGCTCGATGAGCGCCATCACAGACTCGGAATCGGCGATCTCCGGCGGGAGCGTACGGGATGTGCTGGCCGACACGAACAACCTCTCGGAACGATGGGAACGGCTTCCGACCCCGGGCCTGGTGGTGCTGGACCGGAGCCGACGACCACCGACTGGGGATGGGCCGGGGGCGCGGGCAGGGGCCGGGGAGCTGCACAGCACCCGCAAGGGCTGCTGTCTTCCCTCCGTCGGCCATCACCTCTTAGGTCATCGCGTGACCTCGCAGAGCGTTACGCCCAATCTTCGTGGCCCGAGTCACACCCCGTATGCGCCAATGCCGGTCATAGGGTCATACGCATGGTTCTGCGGGGCCGGGATGCGGCACCGCACGCCGGTGTCGCCGGCCCCTCCCCCGGACTCCGTCCGGGGGACTTCCAGGGCCCGGCGACACGTCGTGTACACCCCGCGCCCCCGCGCGTACGGCCGTCAGTGCTCGCGCGGGGCGGGGACCACGCGCTCGACCTCCGGATGCACCGTCAGGAGCTGGCGCATGGCGTTCTCGGCGCCCGTCGCATCACCGGCGGCGAGGGCCTCGACCATCCGCGCGTGGTGCGCGACGGAGGTCTCGCTCGGGCGGTCGCAGGCGGTCACCGGGCTGCCGGAGACCTGGAGCGCGGCGGTGACGATGCCGGAGAGGTGCTCGAGCATGCGGTTGCCGGCGACCTGGATCAGGAGCGCGTGGAACTCGTTGTCCGCGCGGGCGAAGGTGATCGAATCGCCCTGCCCGAGGGCGTGGCCCATGATCTCGACCATGTCGGCGAGACGCTGCTGGATGTCGGGGCGGCCGTGCCCGGCGGCGAGGCGGGCGGCGAGCGGTTCGATGGTCAAGCGGAGCTCGCCCAGCTCGCGGCGCTGGTCGTCGCGCTGGGGGCCGAAGGCCCGCCACTCGATGATGTCGGGGTCGAGCAGGTTCCAGTCGGCGACGGGGCGGACCCGGGTGCCGACGTTCGGGCGGGCGCTGACGAGGCCCTTGGCCTCCAGGACCCGGAGCGACTCGCGGACGACGGTCCGGGAGACCTCGAAGCGCTGGCCGATCTCCTCGGGGACCAGCGGGCGGTCCGCTCCGAGGTCGCCGGAAACGATCATCTGGCCGAGCTGCTGGACGAGTTGGCCGTGCAGTCCGCGGCCGCGGCTGCCGGCCGCGCGGCGGCCGACTCGGCTCAACTCGACGTCGGCGCCGTCCCAGTGGGGCGCTCCGACCCGGTCGGACCCTGGGGTCTCCGCGTAGGGGTAGCGGTCGAGTTCGCCCGGGCCGGCGAGGCCGGAGTCGGCGTGGCGGGCGGCGGTCATCATGGTGTGCGCAAGGGTACTCACGAATCCTTTGTCGGCCGTGCCTCCATCACCCTTGAGGTCTTTGGTGAAAAGCACACGAAAGGGTGATCGGTGCCACCTGCGCAATTGACGACTTATCGTAAAGAACCGGGCCTTTTACGGGGAGTTGCGGTCCGCAACACGCGAGGTGGACTCCAACGGTCCCGTACGGCCCTTCTGTGCATCGGAACGATCACCAACGGACCCGGCTGCGCAGTCCGGTGAACCCATAGGCGCACAACAGGACCATCAGCGACAACACCAGAGCGGTGCCGACGGGTTGGGCCATCACCCGCAAGGCCCCCGTGACCAGGCGATCCGCCTCCGGCGGCCACTGCACCCAGGCCAGGCTCCGCAGCCGGGGTCCGAGCCCGGTGACCGGGTAGGCGGACGAACCCTCCAGCACCTTGCGCACCAGTGGCACCACCAGCACCGGTACGGCGACCACCGCGGCCAAGCCCGCGGTGGCGGACCGGAAGACTCCAGAGGCCAGGACACCGGCCCAGGCGCAGCCGATGAGCAGCCCGGCCCAACTCGCGGCCGGGGAAAGCCACTCGGACGGGGCGTGCAGCGGGCCGCTGTGGTCGAAGACGAGGGCCAGCGCGGCGGCGTCGGCCACCACCACGAGGGCGCCCAGCAGGAGGGCGAGGACGGCGCAGACACCGAGTTTGGCGGTGAGCAGCCCCATCCGGCGGGGCACGGTGCCGCGATCGGCGGCGAGCGCGGGGTAGCGGTACTCCTCGCCGAAGGCCAGGGCCCCGAGCAGGCCCGCGCCGAGTGCCGCGGGCGGCAGGGGCAGCAGCTCGGGCCAGGCGGCGAGCAGGCGGTTCTGCGGGGTGTGCCCTGCCCGGGCCAGGACGAGCGCGGTCAGGACGGAGACCACGGCGACCAGCGCGGCTGTGAACACCGGTGTGGCGGTGCCGAAGACCCGCAGCAGCTCGTAGCGCAGCGGCCGCACCGGCCCGCCGACGCGGCGCACCGCCGAGGCGGGCCGCCGCGACCTGGCACGCCGGGACCGCCCGCCCCAGTCGGCCTCGTCCGAAGCCGTCCCAGGATCGACTTCGGCCGCCTCGCCGGAGGCCGTCTCAGCCCCCGCACCGCGAACCGAGTCGGCGGCGGTCCGGGCATGCGGGACCGGCGGCGTCGGAGCGCCGGTGTCGCCGGTCTCGTCGGCGAGCCGGTGCACCAGCACGCCGTGCTTGAACGCCGCCTCCCCGACCTCCGCGCAACTGCTGCCGTACACCGACAGGCGGCTGCCGCTCTCCTCCACGATCTCCACCGCACGCTGCGCGGCCCGGGCCTCCCGGCCCAGTACGTCGGCCAGCCGGGCCGCGTGCGGGGTGCGCACGGCGACCCTCGGCCGCAGCCGGGTCCGGGCGAACTCGGCCGCGTCCTGGTCGGCGACGAGCCGCCCGGCCTCGACGCTGACGACCCGGTCGGCGTTGCGCGCGGCCTCCTTGGCGTCGTCGGTGGTGAAGAGCACCGCTCCGCCGAGCGAGGCGTGGCCGCGCAGCAGCCCGTACAGCCAGCCGCTCTCGCGGGGCGAGAGGCCGGCGGCGGGCTCGTCCAGCAGCAGGGTGCAGGGGTCGGCGAGCAGGGCCGCGGCCAGCGCGACCCGGCGTTCCATGCCGAGCGAGAGCGAGCCGAGCCGCTGGTCCCGCAGGCCCGCGATCCCGACGACCTCGAGCATGGTGTCGGCCCGGGAGGCCGGCACCCCCGCGGCGGCGCAGAGCATCCGCAGCTGGTTGCGTACGGTGCGCGCGGGGTTGCCGGGGACATCGCCGAGCAGTACGCCGACCTCACGGCCGGGGTACGGGATCCGGTGCAGCGGGCGGCCGCGGAAGTAGGTGACGCCGCGGCCCCGTTCGAGTTCGAGCATGAGCCGCAGTGCGGTGGTCTTGCCCGATCCCGGCTCGCCGAGCAGGGCGGTTACGCTCCCCGGGCGGACCTCGAGAGTGAGGTCGTCCACGAGGGGCGGGGCGTTGCGACGGGGGGTGCTGGTGAGTCCGATGGCCTGGAGCATCGCTTCTCTCGCGGGGTGTGAGACCGCTCTGCGGCAGCGTGAGTACCGCAAGCAAGATAACGCGATATGTCCGATTTGCTGCGCAACCGGTCCGATGGGATGCCGATATCGCCATCGGATTGGGCCACGAGGCCGAGCCTGCGCCGGGGGCCGGGCGCGGTGGTGCGGCGTCAGACCTCGGGACGCAGCATCGGCGGGTTGAGCAGGGTGGCCCCGCCCGCCCGGAACAGCTGTGCCGGGCGCCCACCCTGACGGGTCGTTGTCCCTCCGGCCGGCACCAGGAACCCGGGGGTCCCGGTGACCTTGCGGTGGAAGTTCCGCGGGTCGAGGGCCACGCCCCAGACGGCCTCGTAGACCCGGCGCAGCTCGCCGACGGTGAACTCGGGCGGGCAGAAGGCGGTGGCCAGGGAGGAGTACTCGATCTTCGAGCGGGCCCGCTCGACGCCGTCGGCGAGGATCCGGGCGTGGTCGAAGGCGAGCCCCGCGGAGCTCTCCTCCTCGGATGCCAGCAGTTCGTCGACGGGGGCCCAGCGGGCACTGTTGGCGTCCCCGCCCGCCCGGGGGGCCGGCAGGTCCGGAGCCAGCACCAGGTGCGCCACGCTGACCACGCGCATGCGCGGATCGCGCTTCGGATCGCCGTACGTGGCCAGCTGTTCCAGATGGGCCCCGTTGCCCGCGCCCGGCACGACGGGGTCGTGGGCGCACAGCCCGGTCTCCTCGGAGAGCTCGCGCGCCGCGGCCCCCGCCAGGTCCTCGTCACCGCGCACGAATCCGCCGGGCAGCGCCCAGCGCCCCTGGAACGGCTGCTCACCCCGCCGGACGACCAGCGCACACAGTGCGTGGCGCCGCACGGTGAGCACGACCAGGTCGACGGTGACGGCGAAGGGCGGGAAGGCCGACGGGTCGTAGGGCGACATGCCGCGATCATAGTCGTCTGCCTGACGATAAACAGCGCTTTGGTGACCTTGGAGCCGCCGTTCTGCGGGCCGGGGCGTCCCGCCGGACCGCCACGACGCCCCTGGTGCGGTGGCCCGGACGGTCGGCCGGTCACCGCACTAGCCTCCCAGTTGGAGCGCATCTGCGGCCTCCTCCACCATGCCGAGGCCGAGCCGGCTGACCCGGACGGCGAAGGGCTCCCCCGATACCCGCAGGCCGGAGAGGCGCAGGGCCCCGAGGGGTGCGCCGGGGAGCGGGACGAGGGCGACCGTGCCCGCGGGGGCGTCGGGGCGGATTCCGGCGAGGGCGGTCAGGACGTGGATCCCGGCCGCCGCCGCCACCGCGGCCGGGCGGCAGGCCGCCGGGTGCGGGAGCGGGGCGCTGTGGGAGACGCGCTGCTCGGCCGCGAACATCTCCGGCAGCCGGTAGCCGAAGGTCTCCGCCGCGTCCAGCAGGCCCCGGAGCAGGCCCGCGGCCTCCTTCTCGAAGCCCGCCTGGGCCAGTCCGGCGACCGCCACGGCGCTCTCGTACGCCCGCACCGCACCCGAGCGGTGCCCGAAAGGGTTGTGGCCGGGCTCCTTGACGGCCATGCTCCGCAGCCCCCATCCGCAGTCCATGGCGGGGGCTCCGAGCAACCGTGCCACCTGCTCGGTGCGGGCCCGGTCCAGGAGCCCCGGGGCGAGCCTGCCTCCGCCGAGGAGGCCGGTGTCGAGCAGGTGCGCGGCGGCCCCCGTGAGCCGGGGCAGCGGCCGGCCGTCGGGGTGCAGGGCCGCCGCGGGCCGGCCCCCGTCCGGGCCGTCGATCCAGAACCCGGCCCGGAACCGCTCCCGCAGCGCGGCCGCCCACTGCCGCCACTCCTCGGCTCCGGGCCGCCCGCACGCGGCGAGCAGATCGGCTCCGAGCAGCGCGGCCCGGTGGGCGTGGGCCTGGGTCTCGCAGCGTCGGGGGCCTGGGTCGGGATCGGCCAGGAACCCGTCGTCGCCCAGAGCTCCGCGCAGCCAGTCGAGGCATCCCTCGGCGGCGGGGAGCAGCCGGGCCACCTCGTCCTCCGGCATCCCCCAGAGCCGGGCCTCGGCGAGCACCGCGGGGAAGGCGAGGGTCGCCTCCGTGCCGGTGCATCCCGGTGGGAGCTGGGGGCCGGCCCCGCGCAGCGGGCCCGGGATCTTCCCCGCGTCGGGGCCGCTTCCGCCGTTCTGGTTGCGGGCCAGGATCCGCAAGGTCGCCTCGGCGAGCCCGGTACCGAGCGGCAGCGCCATCCGCGCGGCCCAGAGCGACTCCGCCGGGGCCAGTCCCAGACGCCAGGGCACCCCCGCGGCCACGAAGGCACCTCCCGGTTCCCCGGGATCTCTCATCAGCAGCGCCCTCAGGTCCGCGACGCTGGTCCGGAACCATGCCTCGGCTCTCGGGTCGTCCCCTTCGGCCCGGGCGTCGGCGAGCGGATTCGCCACCTGCCCGGCGGACGCCCGCGTGACGCGGTCCTGCGTGGTCCGCAGTTCGATGGTGCGCGACTCGCCTGGACCCAGTTCGAGCACCCAGCGCAGCAGCCCGGACGAGGCCAGCGCGTCGTCCGGCGGCGGATCGGCGGCGGTGACGGCCTGCGCCCCGCCGGTGGTCCACCTCAGCCCGGCGGCGTGGACGGCGGCGGGCAGTTCCGGCCCGGGGTGCCCGGCGGCGACGGCGGCCAGCTCCGCGAGGTCGGTGCCGAGCAGCACCTCCACCGGCAGCCGGACCGGCCGGGAGGCGAAGCTGCGCAAGGTGATCCGCTCGGTGCCGTCCGCGTGCCGGACCCGCTCCACTCCGATGTCCGGGTCGGGGCCGGGCTCCGCCCCGGTGCGGACGGTCGCGGTGAAGGCGGCCCGGTCGGCTCCGAGGCTGCGCCCCTGGACGGACACCGGGTCCCGCCCGCCGACGCGCAGCACGCAGCGGGCCAGCAGCCGGCGCCCGGCGCGGTAGATCCCGTCGATCCCCCGCCCCGTCAGCTGGCCGTGTTCGGGCGAGATGGCCAGGCAGGGCGCGGCGACGCAGATGAGGGCGCCGTGCACGGGCGGCAGGTCGAGCCTGCGGGCGACAGGCACGCCGGGTGGTCGGAGTGGTGCGGGGTGAGACATGCGTCGCCTTGTCTGCGCTCCGGTCGGTTCAGCTGGGCGGCGGCGCGGCCGGGCCCCCGCCACCCTCCAGGGGAACGCCCTCACCCCCGCCCGGGTCACGGGCCGCGGCGCCGGCCGCGCGCAGCCGAGGCGAAGCCGCCGCCGCACGATGGCCACCAGGGAGCTCCGAACGCACCGCAGCGGGCTGCCGCAGCAGTGCGGGCGGGGGCTCACTGCCCGCTCCCCGCGGTGCGGCGGGACTCGCGGCTCGGAGCCTGCTTGCCCCGGCGGCCGCGGGGACGCGAACCCGCCGGGCGACGGCCCCGCCGTGGTTCGCGGCGCCGCCGCTCCTCGCGCAGGCACTCGCGCAGTCCCTCGGGGTCGATGCCCTCGTTGCAGGCGTGGTGGAGCAGCTGGGCGAAGCGGTAGTCGGCGTCCGCCCGCAGGGCCAGGCCGAGGACGATCCGGGCGGTCGGCTCGTCCCCGGTGGACCAGGACACCCAGCCCGCGAGGGTGAGCGGCGCCGCCGCGTGCTCGCCGTACGCGCCGACACAGCGGCGGGCGAGGGCCCGCCACAGCCGCAGGGCGGGGGCCGCCTCCTCGTCCTCCATCCATTCGGCCGCGATGTCCCGGATCTCGCGGTCCTGGAGGCCGAGGATCAGCGCGGCCGCCTCGTCGTGGTCGAGCAGTGCGTCGTCCCGGTCGTCGGCGTGGGTTCCCTCGGCGGGCGGGGCGAGGGTGATCCGCCGCATCAGCACCCGGGCCAGCGCCAGGGTCTCGGCGCCGACCTCCTCTCGGGTTGCCCCGTCGAGGATCTTGGGCACGAGGGCGGCGGCCGCCCGGTCCAGGGCCAGCTCCATCTCCGCGGCCACGGCGCCGCGCAGGGGCGCCAGCCGTCCCTCGATCTCCTTGAGCGAGCCCCGGACCTGGAGGCCCGCGAAGGTCGCCGCCGCGGCCATCACCGAGGTGCCGACCGCGGCCAGCGGGCTGCCTTCGGCGGGGCAGCAGCGCTGGTCGGGGCAGACGTAGGACCAGAAGCGGCCCGCGGACAGGCACAGCGCCTCGAGGACGGGCACGTCCAGGGCGCCGCAGGCCAGCCTGATGCGCTGGGCGAGCGGACGCAGCCGGGTCATCACCCGCTGCCCGCTCTCGCCGCCGTGCGGTTCCTGGCAGAGGAAGACGACGATGCCGTCGGGCCTGCCCCCGCGCCGTTCGCTGCCGCGGATCAGGCATTCGGCCACTTGGCGCGCGGTGTCCTCCCATTCCGCGGAGGTGGCCGGAATGCCGACGCGGAGCCGGCCGCCGAAGCGGCCGCCCTCGCCGTGCACGGCGACCATGACGAGGGAGTCGGTGGGGTGGAAGCCGAGCATGTAGGGCAGCGCGTCGGCCAGCTCGGCCGGGCTGCGCAGGCTGATCCGTGAGTCGGTGGTGGATCCGGCGGTGCTGGTGGACGGCCGGTCGGACGGGTTGCGTGATGCGTGGTCGTTCGTCATGTCCCGAAGGTCCCGCGCAAGATCCGATCCCGAAAGCCCTGTGGATAACCAAATTCAAGCTTCAACATCCACAGCCTCAGGGCGGCATTGGCGCGATGTCAGAGACATCGGGTTGCATGGGGGCATGAACGCAGACCTGAGGTCCTCGGCCGACTCCGTACTGGCCCGCCTCGTGGGCGACCCCACGGGCACGGCTCGGCTGCGCGAGGACCAGTGGCGGGCGATCGAAGCGCTCGTCGCGCACAAGCGCCGGGCGCTGGTGGTCCAGCGCACGGGCTGGGGCAAGTCCGCGGTGTACTTCGTCGCCACCTCGCTGCTGCGGGCGAGCGGCGCCGGCCCCACCGTGATCGTCTCCCCGCTCCTCGCGCTGATGCGCAACCAGGTCGAGGCAGCCGCCCGCGCCGGGATCCGCGCCCGCACCATCAACTCCGCCAACCCCGAAGAGTGGGAGGGCATCCAGGCCGAGGTCGCGGCGGGCGAGGTCGACGTCCTGCTGGTTAGCCCCGAGCGGCTCAACAACCCCGACTTCCGCGACCAGGTCCTCCCCAAACTGTCCGCCGCGACCGGCCTCCTCGTCGTGGACGAGGCCCACTGCATCTCCGACTGGGGGCACGACTTCCGCCCGGACTACCGCAGGCTGCGCACCATGCTGGCCGACCTCCCGCCGGGCGTCCCGGTGCTCGCCACGACCGCCACGGCCAACGCCCGCGTGACCGCCGACGTCGCCGAACAGCTCGGTACCGGCGCGGGTACGGACGCGCTCGTGCTGCGCGGCCCGCTGGACCGCGAGAGCCTGAGCCTGGCCGTGCTCACCCTGCCCGACGCGGCGCACCGGCTGGCCTGGCTCGCCGACCACCTCGGCGACCTGCCCGGCTCCGGCATCATCTACACGCTGACGGTCGCGGCGGCCGAGGAGGTCACCGCGTACCTGCGCCACCGCGGGCACACGGTGTCCTCGTACACGGGGAAGACGGAGAACGCCGACCGGCAGCAGGCCGAGGACGACCTCCAGGCCAACCGGGTCAAGGCACTGGTGGCCACCTCCGCCCTCGGCATGGGCTTCGACAAGCCCGACCTCGGCTTCGTCGTGCACCTGGGCTCCCCCTCCTCCCCCATCGCCTACTACCAGCAGGTCGGCCGCGCCGGCCGCGGCGTGGAGCACGCGGAGGTGCTGCTCCTGCCCGGCCGGGAGGACGAGGCGATCTGGCAGTACTTCGCATCGGTGGCCTTCCCGCCCGAGGAGCAGGTGCGCCGCACCCTGGACGTACTCGCCCAGGCCGGGCGGCCGTTGTCGCTGCCCGCCCTCGAGCCGCTGGTGGACCTGCGCCGCACCCGGCTGGAGACGATGCTCAAGGTCCTGGACGTGGACGGCGCCGTGCACCGGGTCAAGGGCGGCTGGACCTCGACCGGCGAGCCGTGGGCCTACGACGCCGAGCGGTACGCCTGGGTGGCCCGGCAGCGGGCCGCGGAGCAGCAGGCCATGCGCGACTACGCGGCGGCCACCGAGTGCCGCATGGAGTTCCTGCGCCGCCAGCTCGACGACGAACAGGCCGCCCCCTGCGGCCGCTGCGACAACTGCGCCGGAGCCCGGTTCACGGCGGACGTGTCCTCCGCCGCGCTGGACACCGCCCGCGGTGAGCTCGGCCGTCCGGGCGTGGAGCTGGAGCCGCGCAAGATGTGGCCAACCGGACTCGCGGCGGTCGGCGTCGACCTCAAGGGCCGCATCCCGGCCGGGGAACAGGCCTCCACGGGCCGGGCGCTCGGCCGGCTCTCCGACATCGGATGGGGCAACCGGCTGCGCCCGATGCTCGCCCAGCAAAGCCCGGACCAGCCGATTCCGGACGACGTCGCCCAGGCCGTGGTAGCCGTCCTCGCCGACTGGGCCCGCGGTCCGGGCGGCTGGGCCTCGGGGGCCCCGGAGGCGCCGGCCAGGCCGGTGGGCGTGGTCGCTCTGCCCTCGCGCAGCCGCCCCCAGCTGGTCGGTTCGCTGGCCGCGCGCATCGCGGAGGTCGGGCGGCTGCCCCTGCTGGGGACGATCGCGTACACGGACCAGGTCCCGGAGTACGGCCTGCCCTCCTCCAACAGCGCCCAGCGGGTAAGGGGGCTCCACCAGGCCTTGAGTGTGCCCCCGGCCCTGGCGGCGACGCTGGCCGAGGCAGCGGGACCGGTCCTCCTCGTGGACGACCGCGCGGAGAGCGGATGGACCCTCGCCGTGGCCGCCCGGCTGCTCCGGCGGGCAGGCGCGAAGGGGGTGTTTCCGCTGGTGCTGGCACTTCAGCCATAGCCGAATGCGTCATCTTCGGCCTGACGGGGCAAGGATATGAACGGCATACCGGCGAATTCCGGTCCACGGCTCCAATTGCTCGTTGCCGCATGCTCGCGGGCCACGCGAGAATTGGAGTGCTCCCGCCCGGCTCCCCGGCATCCTCCTGGGCCGTGCCGCGGCGCGCCCACACTCCAGCCGTGCCCGTCCGCGGGCGTGTACCCGAAGGGAGGACCGTGACCTTCGGATTCGCCCCGCACTCGACCACGTCCCTGACAACGGCCACCGGCGGCGCCAGCCGGCACGGTCGGCTGCTGGAACCCGCCGAGTGGACGGCAGCGGGCATTCCCCTGCTGCGCAATCCGCGCGAGGTGGTCAGCGGGCTGCACTCCCGGCACAGCCCCGTGCCCTCGACCGCGGTCATCGCCGTCCTCGGCCCGGAGGAGCAGCTCGTCGCGAGCGCCTCCTTCGTGCAGCGGTCGGCGACGGCCGACGGCTGGGAGTACCGCAACGCCCTTCTGTCACGCCTGCGCCGGGTCATCCCGCACGACCTGCGGCGCCGGACCCCGGTCCGCACGGCGGTACTGCTCTACTGCCGCGAGGGCGACGAGCGCTGGACCGAGGAGGACGGTGCCTGGATGTGGGGGCTGCGCGATGCCTGCACCCTGCACGGGCTGCGCTGCGGGGCGTACATCACGCTGACCTGCGGGGGCTGGCAGGTGCTGGGCGAGGGCCGGGGCGGCCGGCGGCCCAGCTCGGACTCGCGCCCCGAGCAGCTCGGCGACACGGTGGCCGAGTTCGCCCCGATCGCCCTGCACACCGGTGGCGGCGCGGCCGAGGCACTGCGCCGGACCGCCGCACGCTGACCCCCGTACGACCGCCCGCCGACCCGGCACGCTGACCTTCGTACGGTCTGTGGGCCGAACGGGTGCGTACGGCGCATCGGCCCTCGGGCTTCAGCGGGGCCGGCCCACGGCCCGCCCCGCCCCACCCTTCGTCCGTGCCGGGGTACGGGGCGTCAGACGCCCGCACCCAGCACGGAGTTGATCTGCTGCGGGTCACCGCACACGATCAGCAGCGCACCGGCCCGGGTGAGCGCGACCGGCAGGGAGCCCACGACCGTGTCGGCCGCTCCGCCGTTGACGGCGAAGACGACGACGGGACGGCCGGTGGCGCGCTGGACCTGAGCGGCGTCCGCGTAGAAGACGTCGTCCCCGGCGTCGTGCAGGGCCCAGTACGCGGCCTCGCCGAAGGACAGCTCGTGAGCGGCCCACGGGTGCGGGTCGCCGGTGGTGAGCACGAGGATGTCACCGGGCGCGCGCCCGGTGTCGAGCAGCAGGTCAACGGCCTCTTCGGCCGCGTCGAGCGCACCTTCGGCGGAGGCCGGGATGAGCTGGATCTGCGGCACGGCCGCCGAGACGGACGGCGCCGCGGGTGCGGCGGGGGCTGCGGGGGCTGCGGGAACGGGTCCGGGGGTGGCCTGCGGCGCACGCTGCGCGGGCGGGGCGGGCCTGGGGGCGGTACCACCCGCGCGGCCTGCCGCTGCGGGGGAGGGACCGGGGCGTCCGGGCCGCGGGACGGCTGCGGGACGCGGACCAGGTACGGGACGGGGGGTCTGCGCGGTGCGGCTCGGTGCCGGCGTGACGCGGGGACCCTGGGCACTCTCGTGAATCTGAGGCTCCTCGATGGCGTGGTGAGAGGCGTGACGTGATGTCTATCAAACACCGGTACGAAACGTACCGGCCGGTGGCACGTGAGTGCGATCAGAAATCGAAGCCGAGTTGGCCTCCGTTTTCCAGCTCGACCGACTCCTCGCTGCGGCGCACCTTCTTGAGGTGGCGCCACTGGGGAAGGGCGTCGAGGTACGACCAGGAGAGCCGGTGGTAGGGGGTCGGCCCCAGCTCCTGCAGCGCCGCCTTGTGTACGGGCGAGGGGTATCCGGCGTTGGCGGCGAAGGCGAACTCCTCGAAGCCCCCGCCCTGTCCGCCGAGGTCGGCCATCATCCGGTCGCGCCGGACCTTGGCTATGACGGAGGCCGCCGCGACGGCGACGCAGGACTGGTCACCCTTGATCACCGTGCGGACCTGCCAGGGCGCGCCAAGGTAGTCGTGCTTGCCGTCGAGGATGACCGCGTCGGGCCGCACCGGCAGGGCCCCGAGGGCCCGTTCGGCCGCGAGCCTCAGGGCTGCGGTCATCCCCAGCTCGTCGATCTCCTCCGGGGAGGCGTCGCCGAGTGCGTAGGCGGTGACCCAGGTCTCCAGGACGTCGACGAGGGCATCGCGTCGCTTGGGAGTGAGCAGTTTGGAGTCGGTGAGCCCGGCGGGCGGCCGGCGCAGACCGGTGATCGCCGCGCACACGGTGACGGGACCGGCCCAGGCCCCTCGTCCGACTTCGTCGACCCCGGCGATGACCTTGGCGCCGGTGGTTGCACGGAGGGAGCGTTCGACGGTGTGGGTGGGTGCTTCGTACGGCATGGCGCCAGCAAGGTTACGCCGCCCCGCGCCGCCTGCACACCCCGCCCCGGGTCGGGCCCCGCTCCGGCCGCCCCGCCGGGCCCCGTCCGCCCCGCACCCGGTCCCGCGCCGGGCCCTTCACACGGGCCGACGGGGCCCTCGCCCCGTCGGCCATCTCCGCGATGAGCACCCTCCTCCTTCGCTCCCGCACACCCTCCCGCAACCTCTCGGCGCCACCGCGCCCCCCTCCGCGGCGGCTCCGCCCCAGCCCGCTCGATTCCCTACAGCACCGGCCTCCTGATCAGCCGCCGGGCCCGTCCGCATACTCCGGACCGGACCACTCCGCCCACCGCCGACCGCGGGACAGGTCGCACTCGTGAAGCAGTGGCCCGAGCCGCACACCGCGGCCCGCCCGGCCTCCCCAACACCGCGCCGGGAATCGCCCGTTCGAGTTCGGGGCGGGACCGGGGCGCCGCCGAGGGGCGGGATCTCGGGGGCCGCGCGGGGTCCGCCTAGTACTCGCTGCGGCTGCCGAAGGCGCCGAGACGCGAGCAGACCTCGTTCGTGGCCGTCACCGGCCGCTCGCGCAGGATCTGCCGGGCCCTGCGCTCGCCCAGGCTCATGGCGTACCAGGGGACGTCCCCGGCCCGGGAGATCTCCTGGCTGATCCCGTGCAGGGCACAGGAGCGCCGGGGCTCGGGCAGCCGGTCGAGGGCCGGTACTGCGTCCGCCGACAGGCTCTGGAAGTAGGCCAGGTCGATCTTGCCGTCCGCCTCGAAGCGGGCCACGTTGCGCTCGGCGACCATCCCCTCCGGGGAGAGCAGCCCGAAGGCCAGGACGGCGGCCGCCGCGCTCCCGGCGACCGCGCGCGGCAGCCAGCGGGCGCCGAACACCCCGGCGGCCATGATCAGTACGAGGACCAGGCCCAGCCACATCTCCATCGCGGTCACGGACACCCGCAGGATCGTCAGCCCGTACGCGTCCACGTACAGGTCCATGCGGCGCAGCGCGGACGCGACGACGACCAGCGTCAGCGCGCACAGCACGCCGAGCACGACGCGTACGAAGCGTCGGTCGCCGGCTCCGGAACGCGGGGCCCAGCGCAGCGCCAGTGCGATCACGACGAGGGTGAACAGGGTGGCCCAGAGCAGCTGCCAGAAGCCCTGCCGCGCGTACTCGGCGTACGTGAGGCCGGTGCTCTTGAGGACCTTGTCGTACCCGCCGAACAGGACGGCGAGCTGCACGGCGTTGAAGCCGGCGAAGAGCAGGTTGAGCACGATGAGCGGGAGGCCCCATTCGACGCGGGAGCGCGCCTTGCCGGGAGTCACCTTGATCCGGTCCCAGCGCAGCGGGGCGGCGGCCGCGCGGGCCGCCGCCAGCGCGAGGAGGGAGCCGAACAGGAAGAGGACGATCCGGAGGGGTCCGTCCTCGATGGAGATGTCGGGCGTCAGCCCGCTCAGCAGATCGGCGAAGGCCGCGTCGGCGGAGGCGAAGAGCGTGCCGAAGAGGAGCAGGAGGACCAGGGCCACGACCACGGCCTTGGCCACGGGCAGCCAGCGGTCCCTGCTGACGCCGCCGCGCGAGCGCAGGCCGGCCCAGGCCCAGCCCAGCCCGGAGACGGCGGCCTCGAAGACACCGAGCGGGCTGAGCAGCACGCCGGGCCAGGTGCGGCTGCCGTGCAGGGCCAGTGCTCCGAGCAGGAGGGCGGCGAGGATCGCGAGGGTGGACGGCCACGCCGAATCGCGCAGGGCGGGCACGGCGAGGAGGGCGAGGCAGCCGATCGCCCAGAGCAGGGTCCAGGGGCGGGCGCTGCGACGGGCCTCGCGGGCGGCGGCGTAGGCGGCGACCACGGCGGGCACGGCGGCGAGGAGCAGGCCCGGGCCGATGCCGTCACCGAGGAGCAGGGCTGCGCAGAGGCCGGTGACCAGCGTCGCGGCGAGGGTCACGGCGCCGATGGGGGCGGCTTCGGCGGGCCGCACCTGGACCACCCAGGCGGGCGGGGCGGAGGCCGCGGCCGCCCGGGCGACGGCGGCCCGGTGCCAGGCCTGTTGCTGCTGCCAGGCCTGCCAGGCGGCGGCGTCGGCCGGGGTTCCGGTGCCCATGGACGGTACCGCCGCGGCCGGTGGCGCCTGTTCGGCCGCCGGCTTGTCCGCCGGCTTGTCCGCCGGCTTGTCCGCCGGCCTATCCGCGGCCGGCTGTGCGGCGGCCGTGCCCTCGGTCCGGTCCGCGGCCTTGTCCGCCCCGTCGGCGTTCTCCGGCATCGGGTTCCCCTCCCCTGTCGGCCGCTCCGGGTTCGGGTGGGGCGGCGGAGCGGACAGCGTAGGCCGACACGAGGGAGTTTTGAACAGGCTCAAAAGGGTCCTGTGGCAGGACCGTGACAATCGGAAATCCGAGGCTTCACCCTGCGGAAGCCCACCCGGCCCCGCCCGGGCCGACGGCCGCTAGCGCGCCACCGTCTCCGGCAGCCAGGCCGGCAGGGCCTCGGTACGCGCCAGCCACGCGGCCGGCAGCACCTCGTCGCCGCGCGCGCCCAGCACGCCGCCGACGATCGCGCAGGTGGTGTCCACGTCGCCGCCCACCTGCGCGGTGGTCCAGAACGCCCGCTCGTAGTCGTCCAGCGACCGCGCCGCCGACCACAAGGCGAAGGGCACGGTGTCATGGGCGCTCGTGCGCCGCCCGCAGCCCAGGACCGCCGCGACCGTGGTCGCGTCGCCGTAGTCCAGCATGTCGCGCGCACGGCGGATCCCGGCGCCCACGGCGCTGCGCGGCACCAGGGCGATCACCCCGTCCAGCAGGTCGGCCGCCTTCGGCGGGCCGGCCGGGTCCGCGGCGATGGCGGCCGCCGCGGCGACGGCCATCGCCCCGCAGACGGCCTCGCGGTGCTGGTGGGTGGTGTAGGCGGAGATCTCCGCCTGGTGCGTGGCCTGCTCGGGGTCGTCCGCGTACCAGGCCCCCAGGGGCGCGATCCGCATGGCGGCGCCGTTGCCCCAGGAGCCCTGGCCGTTGAACAGTTCGGCGGCGAGCGTGCGCCAGTCCTGGCCCTCCCGGACCAGCCGCAGCATCCGGTTCACGGCGGGCCCGTAGCCGCGGTCGAAGTCGTGGTGGTGGGCGAAGGAGCTCGCCAGGGCGTCCTGGTCGATGCGTCCGTGCTCGGCGAGCACGGCCACCACAGAGCAGGCCATCTCCGTGTCATCGGTCCACTGCCACGTCTCGGAGCCGATGGGCAGTTCACGCCGCTTGAGCAGCGGGTAGTTCACGGGGACGAAGTACTGGGAGCCCAGGGCGTCCCCCAGGGCCAGCCCGCGAAGGCTGGACAGGGCGCGTGCGTAGCGCCGTTCGGAAGTGGAATCAGGCGTCATCGCGGGTCACTCTAGCCGTCCAGGTCGTAGGGCTCAGGTGTGGTCCAGCGCTCAAACGGGCGGTCCATCCGATACCGGCCGTCCGGGCCCAGCAGCAGCGTCCGGAATTCGCCGTTCTCGGGATTGGACAGGGCCTCGAACTCCGACACCGACCAGTGGAACCAGCGCATGCAGAACAGCCGCATGGTGAGCCCGTGCGTCACGAGAAGTACGTTCTGCGGATGGTCGGGGGCCTCGAAGCTGCGGTAGAGGCTCTCCAGGAAGGACCCGACCCGGTCGTACACGTCGGCGCCCGACTCGCCCTGTGCGAAGCGGTAGAAGAAGTGCCCGTAGGCGTCCCGGTACGCCTTCTGGAGCCGTACGTCGTCCCGGTCCTGCCAGTTGCCCCAGTCCTGCTCGCGCAGTCTCGGCTCCTCGCGCACCCGGACCCGCGTGGGGTCCAGCCGCAGCTCCCGGAAGGTCTGCAGGGTCCGGCGGTACGGGGAGACGTACGCGCTGATCGTCTCGTTGCCGAAGAGCTCGCGCAGCCGTACGCCGACCGCCGCGGCCTGCTCGCGCCCGGTCGCGGTGAGCCGCAGGGCGTGGTCGGGCTCGCGTTCGTACACCGAGTCGTCGGCATTCCCCTCGGATTCCCCGTGCCGGACGAGGACGATGCGCCGTGGTCGAACCATTCCACGACCCTATTCGGCCATCGGCGGGCCCACCGACCGGGGCACGCCGATAGGCCTTCCCGATCGTCGTACGGTCACACCGGGTCAGACGGTCCAGGAGGGTTCGAGGTCGACGACGTCACCGGTCAGGGCCTCGACGTCGGCCTGGATCTGGGCGCGCAGGGACAGCCGCTCGACCCGCTCCTGCCGGTACTTGCCGTGCTCGGCGGCCGCGTGCCACATCGACAGCACCAGGAACTCCCGGCCCGGAGCCTCGCCGAAGAGGCCCCGGACCATGCCGGGAGACCCCGCCATGGCCGGATTCCACACCTTCTCCTGCATGAGGGCGAAGTGGTCGACCCGACCCTCACGGACCCGGGTGTGCGCGACCCGGACCACGTCGGCGTCGGTGAAGCGCGGCTCGAAGCCGGTCTTCACGTCGAAGCGGTGATCGAAGAGGGTGACGCGCAGGTCGGTGTACGTGCCGTTCTGCGCTGCGGCCAACCGGTCGTGGCTGCGGGCCATGAAGGAGTCGTAGAAGGAGCGGCTCTCCCAGAACGCGAAGACATGCGCGACCCCCTGCCGGCCTCGGCTCCAGCCGCCGCCCTGCCCCCGGAATCCCGGCTCGCCCGGCAGCCCCGCCCATTTTCGCTGCCCCCGCTCGAACCCGCGTCGGTCCGTCACCGTGCAGCGAATCCACTTGACCAGCACGGCGCCATCGTACGGTCCCGGCGCGGCCCGGGTCAGTCCCCGGCGAGGTACATCCGTACCAGTTCGACCGCATCTCGCTCGGGCAGCCGAAGGCCGAACTCCCGGTCGATTACGCCGAGCAGTGCCTCGGGGGCGACCGTGTCGCGCTCCTCCCGCCCGTCGGGGTGCAGCCGGACGAGCTCCCGCCCGACCAGCGTCCGGCGGAGGTCGTCGCCCGGGTGCTGGACGATGACCCGGCCGATGAAGGCGGAGCGGGGATGGGTGGAGCTGTAGTGGTTGAGCAGGAGGTAGTCGACGGGGTGGTACCGCTGTGGGGAGAACGCGTACAGATCACGCCAGGTTCCCCCGCGGAGGAAACACAGCACGAGGACTCCGTCCGCCTCCTCCCGGACACGATACGTCCACGCCTCCTGCCGCACCTCCGCGCCCGGGCGCCCGAGCGGGACGGGCTCGCGGGGCCCCTGATAGCCGAACCCCGCGTCGCACAGCCATGGTTGACCGTCGACGGTGACGACGAGGACGGCGTGCGTCACCGGGGTCAGGGCGTCCCCGCGGGTGCGGTTGCGGGCTCCCCGTCCCGATACCTCGAAGCCGATCCGCTCCAGGGCGGCGGCCAGCAGCGAGTTCTGCTCGTAGCAGTAGCCGCCGCGGCGGGCGTGCACGAGCTTGTCCTCGATCGACTTGACGTCCAGCTCGACGGGGCGGCCGAACAGGACGTCCAGACTCTCGAAGGTGATGGCACCGGTGTGGGCCCGGTGCACTGCGTACAACGTCTCGAGGTCCGCCCGGAGTTCCCCGGCTTCCCCACTCCCGCGCCTGCCCCCGCCCCTGCCCCTGCCCGACATCCCGATCCGCGCCAGATACGCGTCGAGGTCCAGCTCGTCACCGCTCCACATGGCTCCCCCATCCCCCTTGATCCGCTCTCACCGCACCATGATCGGCACGAGGGCCCCGCACACCAACCCCCTCTGCGCCGATCGTCCGGCGGTGAACTGGGAATCTCCCGCAGCTGCCCCGGGGGCCGGAACGCCAAGGGCGGCGGAGCCCGATAACGAGCCCCGCCGCCCTGAACTGCTGTTTCACGCCCAGCCGGCGCCCGCTGTCAGCCGCAGCGGCCGGTGCGTCAGCTGCAGCCGCTGGTGGAGCCGCAGCCCTCGCAGATGTAGCAGGAGCCGGCGCGCTGCATCTTCGTACCGCAGGAGAAGCAGAGCGGGGCGTCGGCGGAGACGCCGAGCTGCATCTCGACCAGTTCGGCGTTGCTGTGCGCCGTCTTCGGAGCCGGGACCGGCACGGCGGGCGCGACCGGCCTCGGGGCCGACGGCACCGCGGCCAGCGGGGCCGACTGCGCCAGGGACTCGGTGTCCAGCTCGTCCTCGAGGGGCTCGTAGGAACCGGTGTCCAGGTGGCGCTGGCGCTCCTCGGCGGTGTGGATGCCGAGGGCCGAGCGGGTCTCGAAGGGCAGGAAGTCCAGCGCCAGGCGGCGGAAGATGTAGTCGACGATCGACTGCGCCATCCGCACGTCCGGGTCGTCCGTCATGCCGGCCGGCTCGAAGCGCATGTTGGTGAACTTCGAGACGTAGGTCTCCAGCGGCACGCCGTACTGCAGGCCGACCGAGACGGCGATCGAGAAGGCGTCCATCATGCCCGCGAGGGTCGAGCCCTGCTTGGACATCTTCAGGAAGACCTCGCCCAGACCGTCGTCCGGGTAGGAGTTCGCGGTCATGTAGCCCTCGGCGCCACCGACCGTGAAGGAGGTGGTGATGCCCGGGCGGCCCTTGGGGAGGCGCTTGCGGACCGGGCGGTATTCGATGACCTTCTCGACGGCCGCGCGGATGGTGTCCTCCGCCTTGGCGGTGACCTCCTCCTTCTCCTCTTCCTTCTTCTTCGCGGAGAGGGGCTGGCCGACCTTGCAGTTGTCGCGGTAGATCGCGAGCGCCTTGACGCCCATCTTCCACGCCTCGAAGTAGATCTCCTCGATCTCCTCGACGGTCGCCGTCTCCGGCATGTTGACCGTCTTCGAGATCGCGCCGGAGATCCAGGGCTGGATCGCGGCCATCATGCGGACGTGGCCCATCGCGGAGATGGAGCGCTCGCCCATCGCGCAGTCGAAGACCTCGTAGTGCTCGGTCTTCAGGCCCGGGGCGTCGACGACCACGCCGTGCTCGGCGATGTGGGCGACGATCGCCTCGATCTGCTCCTCCTGGTAGCCCATGCGGCGCAGGGCCTGCGGGACGGTGCCGTTGACGATCTGCATCGAGCCGCCGCCGACGAGCTTCTTGAACTTGACCAGGGCCAGGTCCGGCTCGACGCCCGTGGTGTCGCAGGACATCGCGAGACCGATGGTGCCGGTCGGCGCCAGGACGGAGGCCTGGGAGTTGCGGAAGCCGTTCTTCTCGCCGAGGCGCAGGACGTCCTGCCAGGCCTCGGTCGCCGCGGCCCAGATCGCGTTGTCCAGGTCCTCGGTGCGCGGCGCGACGGCGTTGGCGTCGGCGTGCTGCTTCATGACGCGCTTGTGGGCGTCGGCGTTGCGGGCGTAGCCGTCGTACGGGCCGACGATCGCGGCCAGCTCGGCGGAGCGCTTGTAGGCGGTGCCGGTCATCAGCGAGGTGATCGAGGCGGCGAGGGTGCGGCCGCCGTTCGAGTCGTACGCGTGGCCGGTGGCCATCAGCAGGGCGCCGAGGTTGGCGTAGCCGATGCCCAGCTGCCGGAAGGCGCGGGTGTTCTCGCCGATCTTCTGCGTCGGGAAGTCCGCGAAGCAGATGGAGATGTCCATCGCGGTGATGACGAGCTCGACGACCTTGGCGAAGCGCTCGGCGTCGAAGGACTGGTTGCCCTTGCCGTCGTCGTTCAGGAACTTCATCAGGTTGAGCGAGGCGAGGTTGCAGGACGTGTTGTCCAGGTGCATGTACTCGCTGCACGGGTTGGACGCGGTGATGCGGCCGGACTCGGGGCAAGTGTGCCAGTTGTTGATCACACCGTCGTACTGGATGCCCGGGTCGGCGCAGGCCCACGCGGCCTCGGCGAGCTTGCGGAAGAGCGCCTTGGCGTCGACCTTCTCGATGACCTCGCCGGTCATGCGGGCGCGCAGGCCGAACTCGGTGCCGTTCTCGACGGCCGTCATGAACTCGTCGTTCACGCGGACGGAGTTGTTGGCGTTCTGGTACTGGACGGACGTGATGTCGTCGCCGCCCAGGTCCATGTCGAAGCCCGCGTCGCGCAGGGCGCGGATCTTCTCCTCTTCCTTCACCTTGGTCTCGATGAAGGCCTCGACGTCCGGGTGGTCCACGTCCAGGACGACCATCTTGGCCGCGCGGCGGGTGGCGCCGCCCGACTTGATCGTTCCTGCGGACGCGTCGGCGCCGCGCATAAAGGAGACCGGACCGGAGGCGTTGCCGCCGGAGGAGAGGAGCTCCTTGGAGGAGCGAATCCGGGAGAGGTTCAGGCCGGCGCCGGAGCCGCCCTTGAAGATCATGCCCTCTTCCTTGTACCAGTCGAGGATCGACTCCATGGAGTCGTCGACGGCCAGGATGAAGCAGGCGGAGACCTGCTGCGGCTGGGGCGTGCCGACGTTGAACCAGACCGGGGAGTTGAAGCTGAAGATCTGGTGCAGGAGGGCGTAGGTCAGCTCGTGCTCGAAGATCTCCACGTCGGCGGGCGAGGAGAAGTAGTCGAAGTCCTCGCCGGCCTTCGTGTACGTCTTCACGATCCGGTCGATCAGCTGCTTCAGACCGGTCTCGCGCTGCGGGGTGCCCACCGCGCCGCGGAAGTACTTGCTGGTGACGATGTTCACCGCGTTCACCGACCAGAAGTCGGGGAACTCGACGCCACGCTGCTCGAAGTTGACCGAGCCGTCGCGCCAGTTGGTCATGACGACGTCGCGGCGCTCCCAGCTCACCTCGTCGTACGGGTGCACGCCGGGGGTGGTGTGGATGCGCTCGATACGCAGGCCGCCCTTGGCTGCCTTGGTCCCCTTGGCGCGGGAACCACGTGCCGAGCTGCTCGCCGTCTCTGTCATGCCAGGCCTCCCATATGCGGGCAAAAACGCCCTAAAGTGCCAGCGTTATTCCGCGGCACGGTGCTGTGTCTCTGTATCTACGTCTCTTCGCGCGACTCACCGGCCACACCGCGACGCGCGAGCGCCGCGGGGAGGGCCGTCCGGTCAGTCGGCGGCGGAGGCGGGCACGGGGACCGGAACGGTCCCACCGTGCTCGCACTCTTCGGGGTGAGGCCGCCGCTCGCGCAGTTCCGCGATGGCGGTCTCGAAGTCTTCAAGGGTGTCGAACGCTTTGTACACGGATGCGAACCGCAGGTACGCGACCAGGTCGAGCTCCTGCAACGGGCCGAGTATGGCCAGACCCACGTCGTGGGTGGTCAGCTCGGCGCTCCCGGTGGCGCGCACCGCCTCCTCGACCCGCTGGCCGAGCTTGGCGAGGGCGTCCTCGGTGACCGGCCGCCCCTGGCACGCCTTGCGCACGCCGGAGATGACCTTGGTACGGCTGAAGGGTTCGGTCACCCCGCTGCGCTTGATCACCATCAGCGAGGCCGTCTCCACCGTCGTGAAACGACGGGAGCAGTCGGGGCACTGACGGCGCCGGCGGATCGACGTGCCGTCGTCCGTGGTGCGGCTGTCGACGACGCGGCTGTCGGGGTGCCTGCAGAAGGGGCAGTGCATGGTTCCCTCACCCTCCCTCTTGGCACGACTGAATCGCCCCACGAGACCCCTGAACGGCAGAGGCGGACTCTGCCGGGGGTTCCTGGAGCAGCCACCAGCATATGCGATCCCGGGAGCCTCGGAGGACTCAGGGACCACAACTTCTGGGCGGCCGCGCCCATCCAACCACTAGATCTTGGGTTGTGGTGGATTTGGCCGACTCCGCGTGTCGCGTCGTCCGATAGCCGGATACGGGGCCTTCCGGTGCCACACTGGGCCCGGACCCGAAGGGTCCCGACCCGACCGGGAAGGGTACCGTAAGCAGCGGATGCCGAGCCGAACCCGCGTTCGGCGAACCGTTCGCCCATACACCGCTCGATTTACCCGCGAGGGACGATCTGCGATTTTTCACTCGAACGTGTGTTTGGCGCAACCTTTCGAAAGCAACTACCGTTGTCCAGCTAGGGAGAACATTTCGAGAGGGGCCGACGTGACCACCACCGCAGACAGTGCCGCCATCACTGCCCAGAACCGCTCCCAGAGCCGACTTGAGCCGGTGCATGCCATGAACGACGCAAACCTGAACCCGGAGGCGGAGCCCGTACGCCCCGCACGCTCGCTGCCAGGTCGACCTCCAGGCATCCGCGCCGACAGCTCCGGGCTCACGGACCGGCAGCGGAGGGTCATCGAGGTCATTCGCGACTCCGTGCAGCGGCGGGGTTACCCGCCGTCGATGCGGGAGATCGGCCAGGCGGTCGGCCTGTCCAGCACGTCCTCCGTCGCCCACCAGCTGATGGCCCTGGAGCGCAAGGGCTTCCTGCGCCGCGACCCGCACCGCCCCCGAGCCTATGAGGTACGCGGCTCCGACCAGCCCAGCTCGCAGCCCACGGACACCACCGGCAAGCCCGCCGCCTCCTACGTTCCCCTGGTCGGCCGGATCGCGGCCGGCGGCCCGATCCTCGCCGAGGAGTCGGTCGAGGACGTGTTCCCGCTCCCCCGCCAGCTCGTCGGCGACGGCGAGCTCTTCGTCCTCAAGGTCGTCGGCGACTCGATGATCGAGGCGGCCATCTGCGACGGGGACTGGGTCACGGTCCGCCGCCAGCCGGTCGCGGAGAACGGCGACATCGTCGCCGCCATGCTCGACGGCGAGGCCACCGTCAAGCGCTTCAAGCGCGAGGACGGCCATGTCTGGCTCCTCCCGCACAACTCCGCCTACCAGCCGATCCCCGGTGACGAGGCGACCATCCTCGGCAAGGTCGTCGCCGTACTGCGTCGGGTCTGACCCCGCCGCCTCCGTCCAGCCCCCGGGATCCACTGCGCCGGTCCCGGGGGTTGCCCTTGTTTCCGGTGGTTCTGGTGGTCCCCGTGCTTCCCGAGGACCACTTCTCCCTTGCTCCCGGCCGCTGCTTCCCGGCCGTTCCCGGTAACTACTTCCCGTCGGCCTGTGCGGACGCGTCGATGGCGGCCAGGGAACGGCGGGCCTGGTTCCGGTCCGTGGTGTACCAGAAGTCCGGCAGCGTGGCCCGCAGGAAGCTTCCGTACCGGGCCGTGGCCAAGCGCGGATCCAGCACCGCAACCACACCCCGGTCGCCCGTGGCCCGTACGAGACGCCCCGCGCCCTGGGCCATCAGCAGCGCGGCATGCGTGGCCGCCACCGCCATGAACCCGTTGCCGCCGTGTTCCTCCACCGACTTCTGCCGCGCGCTCATCAGCGGGTCGTCGGGGCGCGGAAACGGGATCCTGTCCATCACCACGAGCTGGCAGCTGGGGCCGGGCACGTCCACTCCCTGCCACAGCGACAGCGTCCCGAACAGGCAGGTCTTCGGGTCGGCAGCGAACCCCTTGATCAGCTCGCCGAGCGTCTCCTCGCCCTGGAGCAGGATCGGGTTGTCGAGCCGGCCGCGCAGCTCCTCTGCGGCCGCCTTGGCGCCGCGCATGGAGGAGAAGAGTCCGAGGGTGCGGCCGCCGGCCGCTTCGATCAGCTCGGCGAGCTCGTCCATCATGTCGCCGCGGGTGCCCTCGCGGCCCGGCGTGGCCAGGTGCTTGGCGACGTAGAGGATGCCCTGCTTCGGGTAGTCGAAGGGCGAACCGACGTCCAAGCCCTTCCAGACCGGCGTGTCGTCCCCCTCGACGCCTTCGGGGGCCAGGCCCATGGAGGCCGCGACGCCGTTGAAGTCGCCGCCGAGCTTGAGGGTGGCCGAGGTCAGGACCACGGAGCGGTCCTCGAAGAGCTTCTCGCGCAGCAGGCCCGACACCGAAAGCGGGGCGACCCTCAGGGTCGCGCCGAAGCGGTCGTGGCGCTCGTACCAGACGACGTCGTACTCGGAACCGTTGGTGATCCGCTCCGCCACCCCGTGGACGCTCTCCACCGCGGCGAGGGCCTGCTTGCGGACGGCGTCCTCGTCGTGGACGGACTTGTCGCGGGTGGCGCCGATCGCCGAGATCACGTTGCGCGCGGCGTCCCGCAGCGCCATCAGCGCATAGCCCAGGTCCTCGGGGATCTCCTCCAGCCGGCCGGGGAGCGCCAGCTCCATGACCCGCTCGAAGGACTCCGAGGCCGTCTGCAGGGAGTCGGCCGTCTTCTCGTCGACCAGCTTGGCCGCGCGCTTCACCGCCCGGTTGACCTGCCCGGGCGTGAGCTCGCCGGTGGCGACCCCGGTCACCCGGGAGACCAGCTCGTGGGCCTCGTCCACGATCAGCACCTCGTGCTGCGGCAGCACCGGCGCGCCCTCGATGGCGTCGATGGCGAGCAGGGCGTGGTTGGTGACGACCACGTCCGCGAGCTTGGCCCGCTCGCGGGCCGCCTCGGCGAAGCACTCCGCCCCGTACGCGCACTTCGTCGCGCCCAGGCACTCGCGGGAGGACACGGAGATCTGCGCCCAGGCCTTGTCCGAGACGCCCGGCGTGAGGTCGTCGCGGTCGCCGGTCTCCGTCTCGTCCGCCCAGTCGCGCAGGCGCAGCAGGTCCTTGCCGAGCTTGCTGGTGGGGGTGGCCGCCTCGAACTGGTCGAAGAGGCCCTCCTCCTCGTCCTGCGGAGCACCCTCGTGCAGACGGTGCAGGCACAGGTAGTTGGAACGGCCCTTGAGCATGGCGAACTGCGGGCGGCGGCGCAGCTGCGGATGCAGCGCCTCCACCGTCCGGGGCAGGTCGCGCTCGACGAGCTGCCGCTGGAGCGCGAGCGTGGCCGTGGCCACGACGACGCGCTCGCCGTGGGCGAGGGCCGGCACCAGGTAGCCGAGGGACTTGCCGGTGCCGGTGCCGGCCTGGATGAGCCGGTGGGAGTTGTCGTCGATCGCTTCGGCGACGGCTTCGGCCATGGCCACCTGGCCGGGGCGCTCCGTACCGCCGACGGCGGAGACGGCGGCGTGCAGCAGGTCGGGGAGGGAGGGCTTCGTCATAGCACTGCCAACCCTACGGGGCGCCACCGACAGCGACCGCACCGGCGAGGATTCATGGCCGGTACAAGGGGTTGGGGACGGTGCCGTGCTGCACGGCGTGCGGGCGGGTGGGGCGGTCGCGGTAGCCGTCCTCGTAGAGCCGGTTCCGGTTCAGGCAGAGCCGTCCGATGCGCTCGCCGAGCAGGTCGAAGAGCTCGTAGCGCTCCTTCAGCTCGGGGAACCGGGCCTGGTGGCGGAGGATCTCCGCCCGTACGAGCGACCAGAAGTCGCTCTCCGGGACGCCGAGGCGGTCCTCGCACAGGGCCGAGAGGTAGCGGAAGACGCCGACTAAGAGCCCGGAGTGGATGAACTGGGGCAGGAAGTCGGCGGGCTCGGTGAGCAGCACCGCCCGGACCTCGTCGGGCAGGGAGTCCAGCTCGGGCAGCGGTTCGGCCGTGATGTTGACGTCGTCCACGAAGTCCTTGACGGCGAGCCGGACCGGGACGTCGTGTTCGTCGAAGATCACGATGGCGTTCTCTCCGTGTGGGGAGAAGACGGTGCCGTAGCGGTAGAGGAAGTGGAGGAGCGGGGGCAGCACGGCGGCGAAGAGGCGCTGCAGCCAGGCGGTGGGGGTCAGCCCGGAGCGGGCGACGAGTTCGGCGGTGAAGGACCGGCCGCGGGGGTCGGTGTGCAGGAGGGCGGCGAGGGTGCGGGCGCGCTCGCCGGGGGCGAGGCGTCCGGTCAGGGGCTCGCGCCAGATCGCGCCGAGGAGCTCCTTGTACTGGTAGGGGACCTCGGGGAGCGCGTCGTAGACGGGGTGGCGGACGGTGACGGATGCGACCTCGCCCAGCAGGATGACCCCGCATTCCTCGCGGAGGAAGGGGTCGGCGTCGCGGAGGGAGTGGATCCATGCGGTGACGGCGGGGGCGGCGAGGGTGAGGTCGCTGGGCAGGCCGCGCCAGACCATGGTGTTGAAGACGGAGAGCGGGAGCTTGACGCTGTGCCGGTCGGGGCGGGTGAGGTTGAGGAAGGTACGGATCGACTGCTGGGGCAGCCGCACGTCGGGGTCGGCGGGGAGGGGTACGAGGGCACCGGAGGCGAGGGCGGGGGCGAAGAGCGGCAGGACGACCTCGTCCCACTGCCAGGGGTGGACCGGCAGGTAGAGGTAGTGGAGCGGGTCGAGGCCGCGGTCGCGCAGGGCCTGGTCGAAGCCGGCGCGGGTGACGGGGTCGAGCTCGGCGGAGTAGAGCCGGGCAGGCTCCTCCAGGCCGGCGGTTCCGCGGTAGGCGGCGAGCGAGGTGTGGGCGGCGAGCCAGGGCAGCCGCTGCCGCGTACGGGCCTCCGGCGCCCAAGCCGCGGCGTCGGAGGAGGAGAGACCGATGCGGCCCTTGTTGAGGACGAGCCAGGGGTGTCCGGTCTGGTGGCCTTCGAGGTGGGCGTAGTCGAGGTCGGCGAGGACGTCGGCGGTGAGCGCGGTGTGGTCGATCCGGGCGTCGGCGGCGAGGGTGGCGCTGAGCTCGCGGACGAGGTGGCCGAGGGTGGCTCCGTCGAGACCGAGGAGCGAGCGGGAGCGGACGAGGAAGGCGTACGGGTCCCCGAAGGCGGTCGGTGGCGGGGTGGCGGGCGGCGGCGGGGTGGCGGTCGGTGGCTGCTCGGCGGGGACCGGCTGGGTGGCGGCGGGCGGCTGGGTGGCGGGCGGCGGCGGGACGGAAGGTGCGGGTGGGGTGGATGGTGTCGGCGGGGTGGAAGGTGGTGGTGGGGTGAGGGTGATCGTGTCGGGGTCGACGTGCCAGCTGCCGTACGAGCGGCGGCGGGCCCGGAAGCCGAGGGTGCTGCCGTCGTCCAGGGTGAGGATCCACGCGTCGCCGGCGGCGGCCGGGGCGGGGACGGGGCTGATGATTTCCTCGTAGGCGAACTCGGCGAGCATTTTGGCGAGCAGGCGGCGGGCGGCCGAGTCCCAGGTCGACGCCGTCAACTCAGGCGGGGTGTATGGGTGTTGGGGCGACGAGGGCAGCCCCGATTCTGCGGAGTCGGGGGCTGCGGGGAAATTCGGCACGGGACTCCTCGGAGATCGGGAACCTTGCTTCGTGACGCAGAGTTATCGAAGGGAGAGGTGCGAAGCGGCGATGACCGTCGGGACGCGTGGGGCGGCACTCAGAGGAGATTGCGCAGCGCCCGCTCCCGGATCATCAGGGCGGCGCGCTTCTCGGGTAGGTCGATTTCGGTGTAGCAGCGGAAGCCAGAGCTCAGGAAGGCCGATACGGAGGGGGTGTTGCGGATGTCCGGTTCCGCGATGACGCGTGTGCAGCGAGGGCGGTTGTCGAGCACCAGATCGGCGACGGCGCGCAGCAGCGCGGTGCCCAGTCCGCGGCCTCGGTTCGTGCCGTCTCCGATGAGCAGGTGGATACCCGTGTCGTGGGGTCGCGCCGGGTAGTGGCGGGACAGCGGGTCCAGGTCGGCCCGGTAGATCTCCCAGTAGCTCATCGGTGTGCCCTCGAGGAGGCCTAGGCAGGGGATGCTGCGGCCGTCCCCGTCGAGTTGGGCCCGTAGGTGGGCTGCGGTGACCTCGGCGGGTCCGGCGAGTTCCCAGTAGTCGGCCACCTCGGGGTCGTTCATCCAGCCGGTGAGGAGCTCCAGGTCGCGTCCCGGGCGTACGGGTTCGAGGCGGAAATCTCCGGCGGGCGTGATCGTGCTGCCCCAGGTGGCCGGGGAGTCGAGGAGGTCGGCTTCGGCGAGCAGGGGCAACAGCTCTGCGGGGAGCCGCAGTTCCATCGTGTCGTCGAGGGCGCGTGACGTGCTGGTGGCGTGGATGGTGCTCGTGGTGTGGATGGTGCCGGTGGTGTGGGCGGTGCCGGTGGCATGGGTGGTGGAGCCGGCGGAAGCGGCGGGGACGTCTGTGGTGGGCATGGGGCTCTTCCCCGCGTCGGTTCCGACGCGTCAATCGTGGAGGGGGTTGGTGATGGTGACGTAGACGGACTGGGTGTCGACGGGTCCGACGAGTTCGTCGAGGCCGCCGAGGCGGGTGAGCAGGTTCGCCTTGCAGCGCAGGGTGGGCGAGTCGAGCAGCTTCGCGGGGAGCGGGCCGAGGCCCGCGGCCTTGCCGAGAAAGCGGCGGAAGGCGGCGAGGAGCACGCGTTCGTCGGCGAGCCGTTGGGATCCGAATGCGCCGATCAGGCCCAGCACGTTGTTGATGCCGAGGTAGTAGGCGAAGCGTTCGTCGGTGACGTCGTCGGAGACGAAGGTGTCGCTGAGGCTGCCGATACCGGGGAGCCGGTGCTCCAGTTCCGCGCGGTGGGACTCGCGGAAGTAGTAGCCCTGGTTGTCGCGGTAGCGGCCGCCGACCGGCCAGCCGGCCGGGTCGAGGAGGACCAGGGTGTTCTGCTGGTGCGATTCGAGGGCGATGCCGGCGAGCGCGTCGAAGGCGAGGACCGGCAGGACCACGTGCTCCAGGTAGCGCAGGAACCACTCTGCGGCGACGGCGGAGGTGGTGTGTCCGGTGGCGGCGGCGAGGGCGGAGACGATCTCGGCCAGCCGGGAACTCATGGTGGTCCGGCCGGGCCATGGGCGGGGCGAGGTGAGCGCGGCGACGCAGACGGCGTCGTCGCCGGAGCGGAAGGGGTTGTGGCGCAGCAGGGCGTCGAGTCCGGGGACGGGGGTGCCGTCCGGGGAGTCGACGGCGACCCAGGCGGGGTCGCGGACGATGTCGAAGCCGGGGTGGGCCGCCTGCCATTGCTCGGCGAGGCCGGTGCGGAGCAGCCGGTGCACCTCGACGCCGCGGCGGAGCTCCTTGCGGAGGTTCTCGCGGCGGGAGTTGGTGATGCGCAGGCCCAGGGAGAGCTTGAGCATCGCGGGTGAACCGGGCCGGTGGACGGTGCGGACGGAGGAGGTCGGGTACCAGGGGGCGCCGTAGGGGCCCAGGTCGTGTAGGAGTCCGGCGTCGCGGAGGGCGGCGACGGCGGGTCGTTGGAGCAGGTCGCGGGCCTGCCAGGGGTGCAGGGGAAGGGGGGTGGCTCCGTCGGGGAGCGCGAGGCCGGGTGCGAGCCGGGCCAGGAGCTGGGGGGCGGAGACGGGGCGGCCCCGCTCGGTCCAGGCGGATTCGGTGGCGAGGGCGGAGGGTTCGACGGCGAACCAGTGCAGGGGGAAGGAGCCGTGCAGTTCGGGTGAGCAGCGGCGTGCTTCGGCTTCGGAGAGTCCTTCGCGGCTCTTCGGGTCCGGCTGGAGGGGGTGACCGAGGAGGAGGGACTGTTCGGCGGTCAGGAAGCGGTCCACGCCGATGGGGGCGGGGGCGGCCGGGCGTTCGCGCCGGTCGGCGATGAACTCCGCGGTGCGGCGGACCGAATCGGCGACCCGGCCGACGAGGTCGGCGCTGCCGCGGCCCGTTCCGCTCTCGGCCGCGCCGGTGCCCAGGACGGTGCCCGGGCTCGCGCCCTCGCGGGCGATGAGGGCGGCCAGGGTGACGGCGTCCAGGGCGCGGACGGTGGCAGGGGCGCCGGCCAGCCGGGCGGGGCCGAAGCGGTGCCAGCCGGTGGCGGACCAGTACCGGACGGGGACGAGCAGGGCCGTGCCGGATGCGGGGAGCGGGATGCGCAGCGGGGATCCGGCGGGGCCGTCGGGCCGACGGATCGCGGCTTCGCGGACCCAGCAGCGCAGCAGGTTCTCCACCGCCGCGGCCTCGGCTGCGACGGCCGGGTCCGGGTGGTCCAGCAGGTCGGGCCGACCGGCTGGCTCAGCCCCGGCAGGGACGGCCCACCCGGTGCGGGGTCTGGGCGTGCCGTCCTTCTGCCGCGGCACGGTCGCCGCCGCGCCGACACCGGCCGCGGCAGCCTGCTGCCGCGACGCTGCACCGGCGGCGGCCGGATCGCCCGCCTGCGGGTGCTCGGCCGAGCCGACGGAAGCCTGCGGCGCGTGCGGTGTCAGGGGCTGAGGCCTGGGCGCCGCATCGGGCGCGGCCTGCGCTTCGGCTGGCGCCGGGGCCGAGGCCTGCGCCGGTGCCGGGCTGTGGGCCTCCGGCGGAGCCGGGCTGTGGGCCGGAGCCGGGGCCTGCGCCGGAGCCGGGCTGTGGGCCGGGGCAGGGGCCTGCGCCGGTGCCGGGCTGTGGGCCGGGGCCGGGGCCTGCGCCGGTGCCGGGCTGTGGGCCGGGGCCGGGGCCTGCGCCGGTGCCGGGCTGTGGGCCTCCGGCGGAGCCTCGCCCTGCGGCGAAGCCTGGCCGTGGTCGGAAGCCGGAGCCTGGCCGTACAACTGGGCCTGGGCCTGACCTTGGGCTGAGGCCGAGGCCGGGGGTTGCCCCTGCGCAGGAGCCTGGGCAAGCTCGGGAGCCGGGGCTTTGCCGTGCGGGGAGGCCTGGGCCTGGCCGAGCTCCGAAGCCCGTGCCTTCGCCGGGTCGTGTGCCGACGGCTGGGCCGCGGCCTGTGCCGGAGCCTGGCCGAGGGCCGGATCCTGACCCTGGCCATGCTCCGATGCCAGGGCCTTACCTACTGCCGAAACCGGGGCCTGGCTGTGGGTTGGGGCCTGGGCCGGGCCGCGAGTTGGGGCCGGGGCCGGGCTGTCGGTCTGGGCCTTGGGCTCGGGCTGGGGCGAAGCCTGGGCATAGACGGCATGAGCTTTGGCCGGGCCGTCAGGTGGGGCCTGGCCATGCGCTGAGGCCGGGTCGTGGGCGGGTGCCGAAGGCTGGGCCGGAGCCGGAGCCTGGGCCGGAGCCGAAGCCTGGGCCTGGCCCAGTGCCGGAACCGGGGCCGGAGCCTGGGCCTGGGTTGGGGGTTGGGCCGGAGCCTGGGCCTGGGCTGGGGCCGGAGCCTGGGCCTGGGGCGGAGCTGGGGCCTGGGTTGGGGGTTGGGGGTTGAGGGGGTTTGGGGTGGGTTGGGTCTGGGGTGGGTGGTGGGGGTCGGGCATGGGGGTCCTTGGGGTGCGGTCAGGGGGTCCGGCGGGCGGCGGACGGGATGGCGTCGGCCAGGCGGTCGAGGACCGCCGCGGCCTGCTCGTCGGTCAGGGTCAGTGGGGGAAGCAGGCGGACGACGGTGTTGTGGCGGCCGCCGAGTTCGACGATCAGGCCCCGGTCCAGGCACTCCTGGCGGACGGCCGCGGCGAGGGCCGGCGCGGCGGTGCCGGTGTCGGGGTCGACGAGTTCGACGCCGAGCATCAGGCCCCGGCCCCGTACGTCCCCGATGCACGGGTGGGCGGCGGCCAGGCCGCGCAGGGCGGTCAGCATCCGTTCGCCCAGGGCGGCGGCGCGCTCGGCGAGCCGGTTCTCGCGGACGAAGGCGAGGGTGGCGGCTCCGGCGGCCATGGCGAGCTGGTTGCCGCGGAAGGTGCCCGCGTGGGCGCCGGGGTTCCACACGTCCAGGCCCGCCCGGTAGACGATCACCGCGAGCGGCAGGCTGCCCCCGATCGCCTTGGACAGGACCATCACGTCGGGCACCACCCCGGCGTGGTCGACTCCCCAGAACGCACCGGTCCGGCCGACGCCCGTCTGCACCTCGTCGGCGATCAGCGGGATCCCCCGGGCCGCGGTGATCTCCCGCATCCGGCGCAGCCACGCGTCCGGGGCGGGGATGACCCCGCCCTCGCCCTGCACGGGTTCGAGGATCATGCCGGCGGGGGCGGGCACCCCGCCCTTGGGGTCGTCCAGCAGGTTCTCCGTCCAGCGGGCGCCGAGTTCGGCTCCCTCGGCGCCGCCGACTCCGAAGGGGCAGCGGTGGTCCTGCGGGTACGGCAGCCGGGTCACCCGTACGTCCTGGGCGCCTCCCGAGGCGTCCAGGGCTCCGGCGGTCATCCCGTGGTAGGCCCCGGTGAAGGCGAGCAGCCCGGAGCGGCCGGTCGCGGTGCGGACCAGTTTGAGGGCGGCCTCGACGGCGTCCGTGCCGGCCGGTCCGCAGAACTGGACCCGGGCGTCGGCGGCCAGTTCCGGCGGCAGGTTCGCGAACAGCTCGGTGGTGAAGGCGTCCTTGACCGGGGTGGCGAGGTCCAGCACGTGCAACGGGGCCCCGGAGTCCAGGACTCCGCGGATGGCCTGGAGGACGACGGGGTGGTTGTGCCCGAGGGCGAGGGTCCCGGCTCCGGAGAGGCAGTCGAGGTAGCGGCGCCCGTCGGCGCCCTCGATGGTCAGCCCGCGGGCCCGCACGGGGACGATGGGCAGCGAGCGCGCGTACGTGCGGGCGGCGGACTCCCGTTGCGCCTGCCTGCGCAGGATGCCGTCCGCGAGGAGCGGGCCGGTCGGCCCCGGCAACCGGCCTCCCTGCACGGGTACCTGGGGTGGCGGCGCCTGCGGCGGTGTCATCTGTGCGGCGGCCGCGGCCGCCGCCGGCTCGGTCAAAGCCACGAGTGTCGGTCCTCCCGCACGAAGTGCTCTTCCGGATTGCGCCTCGAACACGAGCGCTGCCCGCCCATCCCCCGTACGTACCAACGACGCCGGCGGCGACGGATCACGGGTGGGGCCAAGATCCTTGCCCGCCGGGCGAAGAGAGCGCGGGAACCGCGGCCCCGGGCTGTGCCGTCCCCCACCTCGGCGGCATAGTGGGGGGCTGCACTCCACGCCTCGAATCCACCAGGGGGACGAACGACATGCGACCGAACCGACCGGTCACCGCGATCCTGTGCGCGGCCGCGCTCGCGCTGACCGCCGCCTGCGGGCCCGGCGACGGGGAGGCCGGCGGCGACGCCAAGCCGACCGTGGCGGCGAGCCTTCCGGGCGCGGACGGGATCAAGATCCCGGACCAGCTCAAGGACAAGCTCAAGGAGCACGGCATCGACCTGGAGAAGTGGAAGGGGGGTGCGTGGAAGAACTGGAAGAAGGAGGACTGGCTCCGCGAGGCGGGCGACTACATCAACCCGATCATCGAGGACCTGTGGGACCCGGACCGCATGCGTGACGCGGAGCAGCCGAAGCAGCCGGCCGTGGACCCGGACGCGGGCAAGGACCAGGGCGTCACCGACCCGACTCCGGCCCCGGTGACGGCCAAGGCGGCGAACGCCCCCTACCACCAGAGCGTTCCGGAGGCCGGCAAGGTCTTCTTCGACGGCCCCGAGGGCTCGATGGTCTGCTCGGCGACCGTGGTCAAGGACCCGGCCCACCCCGGCAAGTCGAACCTGGTCTGGACGGCGGGCCACTGCGTGCACGCGGGCAAGTCCGGCGGCTGGTACCGCAACATCGCCTTCGTCCCCTCGTACAACAACGCCGGCAAGCCGGCGGCGCAGCTCAAGGGCGCGCCCCGCGAGCAGGTGGCTCCGTACGGCGTGTGGTGGAGCGACTGGGCGCAGACCTCCGACCAGTGGATCGCGACCGGCGGCCCCAGCGGCGGCGCGGGTGCGCCGTACGACTTCGCGGTGCTGCACGTGACCCCCGAGAAGGGCAGCGGCAAGTCGCTGGAGGAGACGGTCGGTTCGGCGCTCCCGGTGGAGTTCGCCGCCCCGGCGGTGCCCAAGGTCGCGGGCATCACGGCCACCGGCTACCCGGCGGCCGCTCCGTTCGACGGGCAGAAGGCCTACCAGTGCGCGGACAAGCCGGGCCGGCTGTCGCTGACCGCGAACGACCCGGTGATGTACCGCATCGGCTGCACCATGACGGGCGGTTCCTCCGGCGGCGGCTGGGTCGCGGCGGGCGCGGACGGCAAGCCGGCGCTGGTGTCGAACACCTCGATCGGCCCGGCCAAGGCGGGCTGGCTGGCCGGACCCCGGCTGGGTCCGGAGGCGAAGGGCATCTTCGACGCGGTGAGCGGCAAGTTCAAGTAGTCCGCGTACGCGGCATGTGAAACGACCGGGGCCCCCTGCATCGCAGGGGGCCCCGGTCGTTCAGCTGCGCGCTTTCACACGCGCACGGTCATACACGTGCGGTCATACACGTGCGTGCGTCACCGCTTGGCGAGCGCGTACGGAGCCAGGTCCGCCGCCAGCTCCTGGTGGACCCGCACCTTGAGCAGGGTGCCCTCGGGGGTGTGCTCCTCGGAGAGCACCTCGCCCTCGGCGTGCGCCTTGGCCACGAGCGAGCCGCGGGTGTACGGCACCAGGGCCTCCACCTCGACCTCGGGCCGCGGGAGCTCGGAGTCGATGAGCGCGAGGAGTTCCTCGATGCCCAGGCCGGTGCGCGCCGAGACGGCGATGGAGTGCCGTTCGATGCGCAGCAGCCGCTGGAGGACGAGCGGGTCCGCCGCGTCCGCCTTGTTGATCACCACGATCTCGGGCACGTTGACCGCGCCGACCTCGCGGATGACCTCGCGGACCGCCGCCAGCTGCTCCTCCGGCGCCGGGTGCGAGCCGTCCACGATGTGCAGGATGAGGTCGGAGTCGCCGACCTCCTCCATCGTGGAGCGGAACGCCTCGACGAGGTGGTGGGGCAGGTGCCGGACGAAGCCGACCGTGTCGGCCAGGGTGTAGATCCGGCCGCTCGGCGTCTCGGCCCGGCGCACGGTCGGGTCGAGGGTGGCGAACAGCGCGTTCTCCACCAGTACGCCCGCGCCGGTGAGGCGGTTGAGGAGGGAGGACTTGCCGGCGTTGGTGTAGCCGGCGATGGCGACCGAGGGGACCTTGTTGCGGCGTCGTTCCTGCCGCTTGATGTCGCGGCCGGTCTTCATGTCCGCGATCTCCCGGCGCATCTTCGCCATCTTCTCGCGGATCCGTCGCCGGTCCGTTTCGATCTTGGTCTCACCGGGGCCTCGGGTGGCCATGCCGCCACCGCCGCCGCCACCCATCTGACGGGACAGCGAGGCACCCCAGCCGCGCAGGCGCGGAAGCATGTACTGCATCTGCGCCAGTGCGACCTGCGCCTTGCCCTCTCGGGACTTGGCGTGCTGGGCGAAGATGTCCAGGATGAGGGCGGTCCGGTCGACGACCTTCACCTTGACGACGTCTTCGAGGGCGATGAGCTGGCCGGGGCTGAGCTCGCCGTCGCAGACGACGGTGTCGGCGCCGCTCTCCATGACGATGTCGCGCAGCTCCCGCGCCTTGCCGGAGCCGATGAAGGTGGCCGGGTCCGGCTTGTCGCGGCGCTGGATGACGCCGTCGAGTACGAGGGCACCTGCCGTCTCGGCGAGGGCGGCGAGCTCCGCGAGGGAGTTCTCCGCGTCGTTCACCGTGCCGGAGGTCCAGACGCCCACGAGGACGACCCGCTCCAGGCGGAGCTGTCGGTACTCGACCTCGGTGACGTCTTCGAGCTCGGTGGAGAGGCCGGCCACGCGGCGCAGGGCCGCGCGCTCGGAGCGTTCGAACTGCTCGCCGTCCCGGTCTCCGTCGATCTCGTGGCTCCAGGCGACGTCCTCTTCCATCAGGGCATCGGCCCGAAGGCTCTCGGTGAAGCTCTGCGAGTCGCGCACGTCCTGTGCGTCCCGCGCGTCCTGGGAAGGGGAAGAAGAGGAGGTCATTGGATCCTTACGTCGATTCGGATAGCTGACACGTCCAACGTGTCACACCGCCCTGGGATTCCCGAACGGCCCTGTCGATGGTGACATGCCCGCTCCGGCCCGGTCACACGCTTTTCCCGCTCCATTCCGGATGCCCGGGCATCGCGGGGGTCGTCTGGCCGTACAGCCACGGCTCCAGGAAGGCCGCCAGGTCCCGTCCCGCCACCTGCGAGGCCAGGCGTACGAAGTCCTCCGTGCCCGCGACCCCGTCCTTGTGCTCGGCCACCCAGCGGCGTTCGAGGCGGTCGAAGGCCTGGGTGCCGATCTCCTGGCGCAGGGCGTAGAGGATCAGCGCGGCCCCGTCGTAGACGACCGGCCGGAACAGGCCGATCTTCTCGCCGGGCGCCGCCGCCTTCGGTGCGGCCGGGGGGCCGCCCGCGGCCCGCCACTGGTCGGAGCGCTGGTACGCCTCGCGCATGCGCCGCTCCAGGGAGTACTTGCCGAGCCCGTCCGCGTACAGGGCCTCGTACCAGGTGGCGTGTCCCTCGTTGAGCCACAGGTCGGACCAGGTGCGCGGGGCGACGCTGTCGCCGAACCACTGGTGGGCGAGCTCGTGGACCATCACGGACTCCACGTACCACTCGGGGTAGCCGTCGCCCGAGAACAGGCTGTGCTCGAAGAGCGAGAGGGTCTGCGTCTCCAGCTCGAAGCCGGTGGTCGCCCGTGCGATCAGGACCCCGTAGTTCTCGAAGGGGTAGCGGCCGACGCGCTCCTCCATCCACGCGATGTGGCCCGCGGTCTTCCGCAGCCAGGGGTCGAGTTTCAGCCGGTCGGCGGCGGGCACGACGTCGCGCAGCGGCAGCCCGTGCGGTCCGGTGCCGTGGACGACCGCGGAGCGCCCGACCGAGACCTGGGCCAGTTCGGTGGCCATGGGGTGCCGGGTCCGGTACGTCCAGGTCTTCGAGGAGCCCGTCCGCAGGGCCGCGGCGACGGGAACCCCGTTGGTGACGACCGTGAGGTCCTCGGGGGCGGTGACCCGGAAGGTGAAGAACGCCTTGTCGGCGGGGTGGTCGTTGCAGGGGAAGACGCGGTGGGCGGCATCGGCCTGGTTGGCCATGGCCAGGCCGTCCTCGGTGGGCACCCAGCCGCCGTCGGCGCGTCCGCGCGGGTCGCTGGTGTGCCGGACGGTGATGTGCAGCGGTACGTGCGCGGTGACCGGTCGGGCGGGCGTCAGGACGAGGTCCTCCCCGACGCTCTCGAACCGGGCCGGTTCGCCGTTGACCTCGGCGGAGGCCACCTTCCCGTGGGTGAAGTCCAGGTTGATCCGCTCCAGCGGCTGCAGGGCGCGGGCGTCGATGACGGTGACGGCGTCGAGGGGGGTGCGGTTGTCCTTGTACGTGAAGGAGAGGTCGTACGAGAGCACGTCGTACCCGGGGTTCCCGAGCTCCGGGAACAGCCGGTCGCCGATGCCCAGCGGCTGCGGCGGGGGCAGGACGGCGGCGACGAGGGTGAGGGACGCCGCGGCGAGCAGGGCGGCGCGCAGGCGCGGGGAGGTGAGCTGCATCCCCCATCGCATACCAGCGTCCGCCGCACGGCCGGGTACGGCGCGCGACGGGGCCACTCGAACGGGGCCTTCCGGCGCGGACGCGGGCTAGGCCCGGGACCCGTCCCCCGGGGCCGCGCCGGGCCGGGAGGCGGCCGGCCCGCCCCGCCCAGCCCGACCCGGTGTCCTAGGCGCGGCTGACGTCGTACACGCCGGGTACGTTCCGCATCGCCCGCATCAGCGCGGGCAGACCGGCCGCGTCGGGCAGCTGAAGGGTGTAGCTGTGCCGGACCCGCTGTTCCACGGGGGGCTCCACGGTCGCGGAGACGACCTCGACCCCCTCGCGGGCGATGGCCTCGGTCAGATCGGCGAGCAGGTGGGGGCGGCCGAACGATTCGGCGAGCAGGGTGACCCGGCAGTCCGCGGTGGCCCGCCAGTGCACGGCGACGGAGGTGCGCCCCACGGCCCGCATCTGGGCGACCGCGGCGCAGTGGATGCGGTGCACGGTGACGGCCCCGCCCCGGACCACGAACCCGGCGACCGCGTCCGGCGGTACCGGCGTGCAGCAGCCGGCGAGCCGTACGGGGGCGTTCGGCAGGTCGGCGACCGCGTTGGCCCCGCCGCCGCGGGCCCCGACCACCGACAGCGGCGCCCGGGCGGCGGTGGTGGTGGCCATCGCGCGGTCGGGATGGGCTTCGAGCCAGCTGCCGATGGCGATCCGGGCGGCCGGGGTCCGGGCGTGGTCCAGCCATTCGGCGGCGGGGCCCGAGGAGGCATCCTGTGCGAGCAGCAGCTGCACGGTGTCGCCGTCGGAGAGGGGGGAGGACAGGGAGGTGAGGCGCCCGTTGACGCGGGCGCCGATACAGCCGTGGGCCGCCTCGCCGTGCTGGGCGTAGGCGGCGTCGATACAGCTGGCTCCGGCGGGCAGGCCCAGCGTCCCGCCGTCGGCCCGGAAGACGGTGATCTCCCGGTCCTGGGCCAGTTCGGCGCGCAGGACGCTCCAGAAGGTGTCGGGGTCGGGCGCGGACTGCTGCCAGTCGAGCAGCCGGGACAGCCAGCCGGGCCGCGTGGGGTCCACGCGCTCCTCGTACGGGTCCGCGGCGGCGTCCGGTACGCCGGCACCGGCGGCGGCCGTGGTGGACGTGGTGGGCGCCGTGGGCGCGGCGGCCACGGCGGATGCGCCGGTCGCGGTGGACGTGCCGGTCGCGGTGGACGCGGTGGCGTACGGATTGCCGAGGGCGACCACGCCCGCCTCCGCCACCCGGTGCATCTGCCGGGTCCGCACGATGACCTCGGCCACGTGCCCCTCGGGGGTGGCGACGGCGGTGTGCAGCGACTGGTAGAGGTTGAACTTCGGGGTGGCGATGAAGTCCTTGAACTCCGAGACGACCGGGGTGAAGCAGGTGTGCAGCTCCCCCAGTACCGCGTAGCAGTCGGCGTTCTCGCCGACGAGGACGAGGATGCGGCCGAAGTCGGAGCCGCGCAGCTCGCCGCGTTTGAGGGCGATCCGGTGCACGGAGACGAAGTGCCGCGGCCGGACCTGTACTTCGGCGGTGATGCCCGCCTCGCGCAGGACGGTCCGTACGGAGTCGGCGATGGCGGGCAGCGGGTCGCGCTCCCCCGCGTGGGCCGCGATGAGCGCGCGGGTGCGCTCGTACTCCTCGGGGTGCAGGATCGCGAAGACGAGGTCTTCCAGCTCGGTCTTGAGGGCCTGGACGCCGAGCCGCTCGGCGAGCGGGATGAGGACGTCGCGGGTGACCTTGGCGATGCGGGCCTGTTTCTCGGGGCGCATCACTCCGAGGGTGCGCATGTTGTGCAGCCGGTCGGCGAGTTTGATGGACATGACGCGGACGTCGTTGCCGGTGGCGACGAGCATCTTGCGGAAGGTCTCGGGTTCGGCGGCGGCGCCGTAGTCGATCTTCTCCACCTTGGTGACGCCGTCGACGATGAAGCGGACCTCGTCGCCGAACTCCTCGCCGACCTGATCGAGGGTCACGTCGGTGTCCTCGACGGTGTCGTGGAGGAGGGAGGCGGTCAACGTGGTGGTCTCGGCGCCGAGTTCGGCCAGGATCAGGGTGACGGCGAGCGGGTGTGTGATGTACGGCTCACCGCTTTTGCGCATCTGGCCGCGGTGCGAGGTCTCCGCAAGGAGGTAGGCGCGCCGCAGAACGGACAGATCGGCGTCCGGATGGTGGGCGCGGTGTGCCTCCGCGACGTGGCCGATGGCGTCCGGGAGCCGGTCGCGGGACGTCGGCCCGAGCAGGGCCGCGCGTCCGAGGCGGCGCAGATCGAGCCTGGTCCGGCCGCGTCTGCGGAGCTCAGGGCGCGCTTCGGGGTGTGCTTCGGGGTTCGTGGCCTCTGCACTCATGGGCACCTCCGGCGGCTTCGACCGGCGGTGGTGGGCATGGGGTGAGCCCTCAGGGCCGGTGCCTGATGTTACCGACCCCACCACGTGGCGCAGTCCACCTCTCGCTCAGCGTGAAATGGATCACCCATTAGAGGGAAGCTTCAGGCGAAAGCCGTTTCGGTGAGCCAGGCTGCCTCGAACTCGCCCGCGGCCACGATGACGGCCGGTCCGGTCATGTCGATCCGCCCGTCGGGGTGCTCGGTGATGACCAGGGTCCCGCCGGGGAGGTCGACGGTGTAAGTGACCGGGTCGCCGGTGGCGGCCGGGTCCGCGCCGTCGCGGCGGATGGCAGCGACGGCGACGGCGCAGGCGCCGGTGCCGCAGGAGCGGGTCTCGCCAGAGCCGCGCTCGTGCACGCGCATGGCGACGTGGCGGGGGCCGCGGTCGACGACGAACTCGACGTTGACGCCGGTCGGGTAGGCGGACGCGGGGCTGAACGGCGGGGCGGTGTGCAGGGTTCCCGCGTCGTCGAGGCTGTCGACGAAGGCGACGGCGTGCGGGTTGCCCATGTTGACGTTGCGCGCGGGCCAGCTGCGCTCGCCGACGGAGACGGTGACCTCGCCCTCGGGCAGGACCGCGCGGCCCATCGCGACGGTGACGTCGCCGCTCTTGTCGAGGTGGACGTGCTTGACGCCGCCCCGGGTGGCGATCGCGAGGTCGCCGGGCTCGACGTGGCCGGCGTGCTGGAGGTAGCGGGCGAAGACGCGGACGCCGTTGCCGCACATCTCGGCGATCGAGCCGTCGCTGTTGCGGTAGTCCATGAACCACTCCGCCTCGCCGGCCAGGTGCGCGGCGTCGGGGTGGGCGGCGGACCGGACCACGTGCAGGACGCCGTCGCCGCCGATGCCGGCCCGTCGGTCGCACAGCCGCGCCACGGCGGACGCGGACAGCTCGATGGCGTTGTCCGGGTCCGGAATGATCACGAAGTCGTTCTCGGTGCCGTGGCCCTTGAGGAAGGAGAGGCTGTTGTGCGTCACCCGCTCATGGTACCGATCCGCTGGTCGCGGGCGTTCAGCGGAGCCGCGCCACCCGGTACACGGCGAGGGCTACGAGGGCCAGCGCGGCCACGGCGTACAGCGCGGCCACGCGCCAGTCCGGCCGGCGGCCGCTGCCCCGGGCCGGGAGCCCGGGCCACGTGTAGCCGACGCGGCGCGCGGCCATCATGCCCCAGCCGCCGGCGCAGCAGCTGATGAGGAAGCCGAGCATCGCGACCACGGCTCCGCCGTCGCCGAACTCGAAGGCGAGCGGGAAGGCGAACATCAGCGATCCGGCGGCGGCGAGCATCACGATGGGGGCGATCTGCCACAGGCGCAGGCGGCGCTGCGGACGCAGTTCGACCTCGAACTCGGGCCCGCCCGCCTCGATGTCCGCGGTGTCCGGGGCGTCGGGGCCGTCGGGCGTCAGCCGCGCCGGGTCGGCGGGCAGCCCCAGCCCGGCGGCTTCGGACCCCGCTCCCGTCCCGTTTCCGATTCCGGTTCCGCTTCCGCTTCCGGCTCCGTCGTCGTCCAGCCGATCGAGAAGCTTCGGGTCCGCTTCCCGCCGGGTGTTGCCCTGCCCGGTGTCACGAGGGCCGGCCTCCATCGCCACGCGCCCTCCCCACTCGGACCCAGTACGCCGCCATGCACTGCCGGTGACCGCACCGCCAGGAGTTTGATGATGGCACGTCGCCGACCCCCCGACGGGCGCCCGGGGCGTCCCGATGCCATCACGTGATCAGGCTGTAACCGCTCGTTCGACCAACGTCTGCGCGATCCCGGGGAGTTCCCCCCGGTCGGCGGCGGCCCCGCTGAGCCAGTGCACCCGCGGGTCGCGGCGGAACCACGAATCCTGCCTCCGGGCGAACCGCTTGGTGGCGCGCACGGTCTCGGCCCTGGCCTCGTCCTCGGTGCACTCCCCGGCGAGCGCGGCGAGCACCTGCTGGTAGCCGAGCGCCCTGGAGGCGGTGATTCCGTCGCGCAGTCCCCGGGCCTCGAGGGCGCGGACCTCGTCCACCAGCCCGTCCTCCCACATCCGGTCCACGCGCAGAGCGATCCGCTCGTCGAGTTCGGGCCGGGCGACGTCCACGCCGATCTGCACGGTGTCGTAGACGGACTCGTGGCCGGGCAGGTTGGCGGTGAAGGGGCGGCCGGTGATCTCGATGACCTCCAGCGCGCGGACGATCCTGCGGCCGTTGCTGGGCAGGATCGCGTGGGCGGCGGCCGGGTCGGCCGCGGCGAGGCGGGCGTGCAGGGCGCCGGGGCCGCGCAGGGCGAGCTCCCCCTCCAGCCGGGCGCGGACCTCGGGGTCGGTGCCGGGAAACTCCATGGCGTCCAGGGCGCCGCGCACGTAGAGGCCGGAGCCGCCGACGAGGACGGGAGTGCGGCCCTCGGCGAGGAGCTTGTCGATCTCGATGCGGGCCAGGCGCTGGTAGTCGGCGACGTTGGCGGTCTCGGTGACGTCCCAGATGTCGAGGAGGTGGTGCGGGACTCCGCCGCGTTCCGCCTGCGTCAGCTTGGCGGTGCCGATGTCCATCCCCCGGTAGAGCTGCATGGAGTCGGCGTTGACGACTTCGCCGTCGAAATGGCGGGCCAGGGCGACGCCCAGATCGGACTTTCCGGCCGCGGTGGGTCCGACGACGGCGATGACCCGCGGGGCGGGGGCTGCATTCCTCACCGCCCCAGTCTCTCAGCCCCCGGTCAAGACTCCGTCATGTACCCGATCGGGTGAGGTGACGGGGTAGGGGCGGGGTCGTTGCCCTGGCGAGGTTCCGGCTGGAGTGCGCCCTGCGGCGGACGTCCGGCAGGCCGGTCCGGCCAGGGCGGAACTTCACTCACACGAGTAAGGTTATGGGAGTAGACATGGGCGTTTTTGATCGGTTTTTTCGTCGTAAGGACGAGGCCGCGACCGAGGAGGTCGCTGCCGAGGCCGTGACGGCGGAGTCCGGTACGGCCGACGAGGCCGAGGCCGAGCCGACGGTTGCGGAGGCTCCGGCGGCGGAAGCCGTGGAGATCCCGAAGCAGCAGTCGGCCGAGGTGGCCGTGGACAACGAAGCCGGCGAGGGCGCCCGTACGTAGCGACCGCCAATGGAAGGTGACCCATGGGCCTGCTGGACAATCTGAAGGCCAAGCTCGCGCCGGCGAAGGACAAGGTCGGCGATCTCGCCCAGAAGAACGAGGGCCGGATCACCGAGGGTCTGGACAAGGTGGCCAAGGCCGTGGACTCCAAGACCCACGGCAAGTACAGCGACCGGATCACGACCGGTACGGGCAAGGCGAAGGACGCCCTGGGCAAGATCGCGCACAAGGACGCCGGCGGCGGGCCGACGCCGCCGCCCGCTTCCTGACGCGGTACCGGAAAGGGGCGCGGGACCGGCTGATGCCGGTCCCG